>DATLII010000720.1:0-10930 GCA_035539495.1 Dongiaceae bacterium | reverse complement strand
CCGCAAAGAATTGATAGATGTTGTCGGTGATCGTCAGACGCAGGGTATGCGCGAGGGCGTGATCGAATTGCCCAAGTTCTTCCTCTGGCGTCAGCGCGTCGGTCAACTCGAAAAAAATCGCCAGCGCCGGAAATACCACCGCGAAACCCACCACCGCATGCAGCACAAGGTATTCGCCCGGATCGATGGCGCCAAGCCTGCCATTGAGCAAATGCGTATCCAGCAGCCGCAGCAGTCGTCGGCTTCCCGCGATCACGTTTTGTTGTAGGCGGCCGCCAAAACGGTCAATGAGTTGCCAGGCGATCCAGGTCGCCAACAGCAACAGGGCAGTGCCAATACCAAACAGCAACAGAGCGTTGTGGCCGGCAAATTCAGCGATCTGTTGGATCAGCGGATCGGTCGTGCTTGTCATTCCTCAGCCGTTTAAATCAGGTAGAAGCGGGGTGATCGACACCGGTTTGAATTCATTATACTGACGATTGAAATCCCATTGCTCGACGCTACAGGTACGTCGGCCATCAGCATATTGGTAACGGACAACATTGACTGAATTCGGCATACCGCTGCGGATGCGCGTGGACAGGGCCGTACCAGCCTGTACCGCCCACAAGGCCTGATGCGGTTGTTGCGGCAGAGGTTGAAGCCGGCTTACATAGGGCAAATGAATGTGGCCACCGAGTATGAGGTCGGCACCCGCGCCCGCCCAAGCGTGCAGTGCGGTTTGATGCCCACGTAATAAGTTATTTCTGTCGGAAGTCGTAATGATGTGCACCGGCTGATGGGTGACAACGACACGCAACTGTGCGGCCTCAGCTGCCGCCAATCGTTGAGCAACAGCCTGAATCTGTGCCGCCGACACCTCGCCGTTTTTGTGCCGCCAGCGCCGCGTCGTGTTAACGCACAGGATCAGCAGATCGTGCGAGGTGAATTCTGGCTGCAGGTTGCGGCCGAAAGCCTGATGGTAGTGGCTGTATGGCGCCAGTAATCGCAGGAAAGGATTGAACAGCGGGATATCGTGGTTGCCGGGAATGGCGAGCAATGCTTTGGGATTCAGGCTCTCAAAAAACTGTTGGGCGCAATGGAATTGCGCGCGCGTTGCACGTTGCGTGATGTCGCCGGATACAATCACCACATCGGGCCGCAATTCCGCATGCAGTATTTGCAGAGCCTGCATGACGGGTTCCTGTTCCGTGCCGAAATGGGTATCGGAGATTTGGAGCAGCACACTCATTGCGACAGGCCTTTCGATACGGAAGCCAGCTCCGGTGGCATCAGCAATTGTAGTGGACGTGGTGCAACCTCGAACGTCAGTGGCACCCGAAACCAGTGAATTTCGCCGTCGATCGCGACCTTGATGCGACGCGGGCCATAAGACAGGCGTGGTGTCACGATGAGCCGAGTGAACGGGAAGCTTTCAATGTTCTCTGATGCGCCGAGGCTACCCAATGCGCCGCGTAGCAATAGGGTCATCATGGCGGATTTGCCAGCGGGTAGCACAGCAATCGCCGCCAGTTGACCAGGCACAGCGTCGGCTTCGTCGATGCCGATCTGTTCCAGCTGCAAGGCGTTATTGCCGACAAACAACGTCGAAGTCTGCAACGTCTTTACCACACCATCGCGTTCGATCTGCAGTTGCAGGGCGCGATGATCACGCAGAAAGGTAATCACGCTGGCGGCCAGTGCCACGAAACGGTTGCGGCCGAACTGCTGTTTGTAGGCTTCGCGATCTTCCAGCAACTTGGGATACAAGCCGAGGCTGGCGTTGACCAGAATCAATTGTCCGTTGATCTGCCCGACCTGCGTCGCATGTGGCACGCCGCGCAAAACGGCATCCATCGCAGTGGCCGGATCTTCAGGAATATGATGGTTGCGGCCAAAATAATTGAAGGTTCCCAGGGGCAATGCGCCGAACGGCCTTTCAAACGCGTAGGCGGCCCGCGCCACGGCATTCAGCGTGCCGTCGCCGCCGGCGCCGATCACAGCGCCATTGAACGTGCGAGCCTTGCTGGCAGCGCGTCCGGCCAGCAACGGCAGCTGCTGGGGATTCTGTACCAGAAACAGCTCGTATTGCCGACCGCTCTGGGCGAGTTTTTCGCGCACAATTTCAATGGCAATTTGGGTGTCGCCGTGGCCTGAGCCGGCATTCATGACAACAAACAATGACATAGGCTGCATGGCGAACTCCGGGTGGGGGCGCCTTTAGCAAATGATTGTCGGGGGGATTTGGTTCCATTGGATGCAGCATTCAACCTGTAGAGCAAAATTCTTCAACATTCGCCAGTCGGCGGAAGAGCATTGACCCTGTCATTTTTACGGTGCTAGGTTCGTGGTGCCCCTAACGGTTCACGACAAGGACAGCGCTATGAAAACAACAAAAATCGCACTATCCGCGTTCTGTGGTCTCATGTTGTTTGGTTGTATTCCTGATGACGCGACAATCAATAATGGCTGGATGTTGGGCTTCGGTTCTGAAACAGGAATCGATGCCACAGGCGCCGACGGACCGGGTATTTTGGTCTTCGGCGATAGCCTGGTTCAGAATCTTGACCAGAATGCACTGGCGCAACGCGTCAGAGCAGCCAGTGGTTTGAAAACCGTTACCTTTGGGGCAGGCGGTGCCAGCCTCGCGCATTATTCCAAACCCCGCCTGCTTGATAATGTGAACCTTCCCTCGGTCGCTGAAGGCACGGCGTTTTATCGCCAGCGTATTACCGTGTTGGCGTTGGGTAGCAATGACGTGCGCATTCTGGAAGCCGAGCAAAATATCGGTGGTGGTTACCGCATCGCCGACTTCAACTGGGCTATGGACAGCACCATTGATTCAGCGCTCGCCACCAGCAGCTGCGTGTTCATCACTAATGTGGCGGGTAACGTTCAGCCAGTGTATGTCGACGATGTGCAGGCTGTGAATCAGGCCATTGCCGCCAAGATTGCCTCGCGGACCAACGTGTATCTCATTGATTGGAACGGCCACAGCGCAGGGCATCTGGAATGGTTCAACGGTGTCGGCGATGTCCATCACTCGGTAGCAGGCCAAGCGGCTTATATGGATTTCATCGCGAATAATATTGCCTGGCAGATGGTTTTCAGCGGCTGCTAACGGTAATGGTCACCGCTTCGCCCAAGTAGCGTGAAATGTCATTCGCGAATTTGGCGCAGTGGTGGCCTGCATGTGATCATCTGCAAGTGGTCATCTACAAGGGTTATTTGGCCGCGCTAGTTTTCTGGCCCTTCAAAAATCAACCAAAAAACCCAACCGCAATTCGCGCCCGTGGTTGGCGACGCCCCCCGGGTTGAAATCGGTATTGGCCGGTGTGGTATAGGCTTCATCGAACAGGTTGCGCACTTCGAAATAGGGCTGCCACTGTCCTTTTTCTGTGGCGAAGGAATAAATCAGCTTCAGGTGGCTGAGCGCATAGGCATCCAGCGTTTCCATTGTGCCGCTGGAATCGGCGAGGTTTTCGCGTTCCCCGTTCAGATTGACCGTAAAACTCAGCAGCCAGGGTTCGAAGCTGTAGATGGCCGAGGCGGTAAGCAAATCCGTGGCTTCCCGAAAGGAAGAGTCCGGTATGTCGAAGAAATGGGTGGCGGCAATGCGCACTTTCAGATCCTGCATCACCTGGCTGTTCAGCTCAGCGGACATTCCTTCGCTTTGACCGACGCTGTCACTGTTTTCATAGATGCGGGTGCCGGTGTTGCCGGCCGGCATCAGCACAATTGCATCGTGAAAGCGGTTGGTAAACAGATTCAAACTTAGCCATGCCATTTGCCAACTGTGCAGCCAGATCAGTTCCGCGGTGTTGACGGTTTCCGGTTTTAAATCCTCATTTCCCAATATAACCGGATTGTTCATTGCGAAGCGTTCGTCGAATTGAGGTGCGCGAAAGGCTTGGCTCAGCAGAAATTTCACTGTGTCAGACGAATCGAAATGATAGATCAAACCAAGACGCGGGCTGACGTTGTCACCGATACTGCCGTAGCTGTCGTAGCGCAGCCCTGCAACGCTTTCGATATGGTCTGACCAATGCGCCTGGTGCTGGGCATACACGCCGACAATATCCATGCTGGCCACTTCCCCTAACGAAATGGCGTGGTCAAAATTGCCGTAGTAGGCGATGGGTAGCTGCCCGTTGCTAAGTGCCAGCAGGTCATAGTTGCTGGCCGCGCGCACGCGCTCATTGCGGGGATTACGGTATTCAAGGCCAAACTGCACGCTGTTGCGGTTCGACAGTTCCCAATCATTCTGCCACCGGATCCAATACTCGCGGGTATGAACTTCGGATTTGAAGTAGAGCGGTTCGGAAGACTGCGGGGTGCTGATACTACCGACAGGAAAACCGGTAAAAGGGCGTACATCCGATCGCAGCAGCCAATCCTGCAGACCCACTTGCGCTCGGCTGTCGATGTCGTCATGCCAATGCACTGCCTGTTCAAACATTAAAGCGACGTAACGCGGTTCGTTGAGATTGAAATCATCCGCCACGCCGCCGGCATAGGAACCATCCGCCTGAAAGTGCGAAAGGATCAATTGCAAACGGCTGTCTTCCTGATACTGCAACTGCCACTGCAGGCTGTATTGACGATAAGGATCACGCATTTCATCGGTGCCCTCATCGAAGACATCCTCTACCGGGAGAGATTCGCCAGCGAAGTCGGTTCCGCTTACAAACAGGCTGCTGTGCAGTGCGTTGTCATCAGAAGCAGCGGCATACTGTGCGCTGGCCTCGAACCGTTCATGGCTGCCGACTTCCATCTTGACGCTGGTAGCGTCGGTGGAGGTGACAACGTTGATCACGCCGGTAAAGGCATTGGAACCATAGATGGCAGAGCCGGGACCGCGAATGATTTCGACGCGCTCGACATTGGCGAGCGGCAGTGCAGGGTAGGTGGAGCTGAATCCGCCGAAATGAGGATTGTCGACCCGCATGCCATTCAGCAATAGCAGAAGTTCACGGCTGGAATAACTGATGCGGCGGCCGCGTATGGAAATCATCGAGGTTCCCGCGAGGTCGGTGGATCGGAGCGCTTGGACCTCTGGCACCAGATTCAACAATTCTTCAAGCGTGCTTACCGGTAGCTGGCGGATATCGTCGCGGGTAAAGACGGTGATCGCATTGGGAACCGCTTCAAGGGGCAATTCGGTCAGTGTCGAGCCCGTGATGCGGACTTCCATGAGCTCGCTGATCGATAATGAGAATAAATCGGGAGTATTTTTTGCGTGGAGGTTCGTTGAAATGCTTGCGAGCAGGAGAGCCGAGAACCAGCGATGCAGTTTCACTCGCGCCCCCAAAGAATGGTCCTAAAAGGTGAATAATTGAAATGCCGCCGTTTCGAGTATAGCAGGCCCCCGGCGACGCAAATGAACTGCTCGCTGGCAAACTATTGTCCTCAAAGGAATAAAATCGTCTAAATCGCTGCTTTCAACGCTGCCGCGGCCAGTGCGGACAGCGGCAATTGAGTTCCTACAGCGCCGCGCAAAAACGCCTCCTTCGGCATTCCATATACCACGCAACTGTCTTCATCCTGCCCGAACGTAACCGCGCCGGCGTCGTGCATTTCCAGCAGGCCCGCGGCGCCGTCATCCCCCATGCCGGTCATGATGATGCCCACCGCGTTGGCACCCGCATAGCGGGCACCGGAGCGGAACAGCACATCCACCGACGGCCGGTGTCGCGATACCAGTGGCCCGTCCTTGATCTCGACGTAGTAGCGCGCGCCACTGCGTTTCACCAGCATGTGTTTATTGCCCGGTGCAATCAGCGCGTGGCCTCGTAGCAGGCTATCGCCATCCCGCGCTTCTTTCACGACGATGCTGCAATGCTGATTCAGGCGTTCGGCAAAAGACCGGGTGAATCCTTCCGGCATATGCTGCACGATCGCGATGGCGGGGCAGTCGGTGGGCATGTCTTCCAGCAGCCATTTGATTGCTTCAGTGCCGCCGGTGGAGGCGCCCACCAGAATCAGCTTTTCCGTTGTGCGCGTCATTGCCCGGCCGGCCGGAATGATGACGTCGGCCGTGTGTTTGACCTGCGGCGATTTTTTGGGAGCCAGCTTCATTTTGTGCACATCGGCTTTTGCAGCGGCTTTCACAGCATCGATGATCTGGATGCGCGCTTCCTGTAAAAACTGGCGTGTGCCCAGCGTGGGTTTCTGAATGATTTCGACTGCGCCGCTTTCCAGGGCATTGAGTTGCGTGTCGGAGTTGCCGCCGACCAGCGTAGAGCAGATAACCACAGGGATGGGATGTTGCGACATCAGCTTGCGCAGGAATGTGATGCCGTCCATGCGGGGCATCTCAATATCCAGAATGATGACGTCGGGCAGTTGCTGGCGGATTTTTTCGGTCGCGATATAAGGATCCGACGCTGAACCCATCACGCTGATGCCGGGGGCATCCGCCAGAATCTCAGTCAATGTTTGACGCACCACCGCGGAATCGTCGACGATCAGTACGGTGATGGGATTCATATCAGTTTCCGTGCTTGCGATAAACGCTGGGGCTGATCTGGTGAAACAGTTCGCGGTTTGCAGAAATGCCTTCGGACAATCCCACGAACAACAATCCGCCTGCATTCAACTGACCACGGAAGCGTTCGATCAGCCGACGCCGTTGCTCTGTGGAGAAATAGATCATCACGTTGCGGCAAAAGATCACATCGAACAGATCAAGCTGGGAGAAATTGCCGCGAATCAGGTTGAATTCAGCAAAGGTGATGGTGGAGCGGACCTCTGGCGCGATCCGGATCAGCTGCCGTTGTGGATCGCGACTGCGCAAAAGGTAGCGGCGGCGGAAGCGTTCCGGTACGGGTTCGATACGTTCGGCGGAATAGGTGGCTTGGCGGGCATACGCCAGACAGCTTATGGAAATATCGGTGGCCAGAATATGAAAGGCATAGCCACCTGCTGACGGTCGGTGATGATCCAGTACCATGGCAATGGTGTAAGGTTCCTCGCCAGTGGAGCAGCCGGCGCTCCAGATATTCAGGTTGGAATGGCTCGCCAGTAGCGGCTTTAGTTGCGAGGCCAATACGTCGAAGTGCACCTGCTCGCGAAAGAAATCGGTTTTATTGGTGGTGAGTGCGTCGATCAGCAGCGGCTGTTCCTGTGGTGCATGATCGAGCGCATAGTCGATGTATTCGCCCAGCGTGGCATGTCCCAACTGGATTTGTCGGTGCCGCAATCGCGATTCAATCAGGCTTTTCTTGTTTTCCGGCAGCTGAATGCCCGCCGTTTTTGCTACAAATTGTGCCAGCCGGCGGTGATCGGACGCATTCAGCTCATCAGCTATCATCTGCAGCGTTCTCGCTGACCGGTTCGTGTTTGCCGTTATGCTCCAGCGAGGCGATGTCCGCCAACTCGTTGTCGGAGAAAATTCGATGAATCTTTAGCAGAATGATGAACTGGTTGTCATGGCGCGCTACGCCGTAGATGAACTGATTGTCGATCTTGTTGCCCAGTTTGGGGGGCGGATTGATGTCGGAGGAATTCAGCTCGAGCACTTCCTTGACCCGGTCGGCCAGTAATCCGATCGCAGTTTTTTCCGCTTCAATTTCCATTTCCACGATAATGATGCAGCTGTCCACGGTAGGATCGGTGGTTTGCATGTCGAAATAGCGCCGTAAATCGATAACCGGCACGACTTGCCCGCGCAGATTGATGACACCCAGCATGTAGTCTGGGGTGCGTGGTACCGGTGTTACTTTGTGATATTCGAGTACTTCCTGGATATTGCTGATCTCCATGCCGAAGAAATCGTTGTCCAGCACGAATGACAAAATCTGCAGTTTATCCAGCCGGGCTCGGGCCTGTGTCTGCATGGCGGCATTCATCCTTAGTAGCGGGTAAAGTCGCTGTCATCCGACAGGTCGATATCAACACCGGAACTGGCGGCAGCCACTTTCTTGCGTGCCGCCATTGGAGGCTTGCCACTGAGATTGGTCACGTTACTTTTGCTGACCAGTTTCGGGCGCCGGTTGTCGTCCACTTTGAAGAATTCCATGGTGGTGTTCATCTGCTCCGCCTGCGCTGACAATTCCTCCGCTGTGGCTGCCATCTCCTCTGCGGCCGCGGCGGACTGCTGCACCACTTCATCCAATTGCTGCAGCGCTTTATTGATTTCGGCCGCGCCTTTGTCCTGTTCAATGGCGGACGCGCTGATTTCCTGAATCAGTTCCGATGTGCGCTGGATAGCGGGAACCAATTCGCCCAGCATGCGCCCCGCCTGTTCGGACACCGCCAGGCTGCTGCGGGATTGCTCGACGATTTCGCCCGCTGCTTTCTGACTGCGTTCGGCCAGCTTGCGTACTTCCGCTGCCACCACGGTGAAGCCTTTGCCATGCTCGCCGGCGCGGGCAGCTTCGATAGCGGCGTTCAGCGCCAGCAGGTTGGTCTGGCGCGCGATTTCTTCGATGATGCCAATTTTCTCCGCGATGTTTTTCATGGCGGACACGGATTGCATCACCGCATCGCCGCTGGTCTTCGCATCCAGCGCGGCCTGGCGTGCGATCTGGTCGGTCTGCTTGGCGTTGTCGGTACTGTGTGCCACGTTCGCTGACATCTGCTCCATGGCCGACGAAATTTGCTCCAGCGATGCCGCTTGCTCCGTCGCGCCTTGGGATACCTGCTGACTGGTGCTGGCCAATTGCACGCTGCCAGACGACACATTGCTGGACGATTCCTTGATTTCCGACACGATGCCGCGCAGCCGATCATTCATGTTGCGCAACACGCCGTAAATATCCTGATCGCTGGCGACGGGGGAGAACGTTTGCTTCAGGTTGCCATCGCCTACTCCCACTGCGAGTTTGCTGACTTCATTGATGCGCAGAGTGACCAGCAACGCCGACATGACGCCCAAAAACAGGGAAACGCCCAGCGAGGTCAGCAGTGATCGTCGCGTATCCGCATAGCTTGCGGCGGTACGTTCGACAGCGCCGGCCATGGCGTCGTCGCTGCGCTGAATGAACTGCGCCAATGCCGGGCGCAGTACTGCCAGTTGTTCGTTACCCTTGGTATTGAGCAGGTTGAACGCCAGGTTATTGCCGTTCTCTTCGGCAATGCCGGCGGCGCGCTGCACGGCTTGCCAGTAGGATTTGAAGGTATCCTGCAGTCGGTTGTGCTGTTCCGGTGCTATTTTTTGTCGCAGCCCGGTCAGGGCGCTTTCGGCTGTTTCGTCCAGCTGGACAAGACTGCCGTGCAGGCGCTTCATTTCCTCGATGTCGCTGGAGATGATCAGCGCATTGAGAACCGCGCGCATTTTGGTAATGGCCACCAGCATCTGAGCCATTTGTTCCGTGGCTTGCGCATCGGTGCTGTGCTCTCTCATCGTGGCAGTAGCCTGCGATTCCATTTTGTCATAAAGCGGCAATACTTCTTCGTTTCTAACCTTAACTGCGCGGGCGTTGGAATTCAGCAGCGCGAAGCGGATTGCCTCATCAATGGTGTGCTGAAAGGCATCGATCTGCTGCACGATCTGATTGAATTCGTCCCGCTGTTCGGACCGCACGATTTCAGACAATTTGGCGCGCCGATCATTCATGTCATTGCGGGCAGTTTGCAATTGCTGCTGTAGTTGCTGCATTTTCTGGCTGTCTTCCTCCAGAATGACGCTTTTCGACAAACTGGAGATCAGTTCGATATCGCGTTCCAATCGGGCCGCTCGGCGAATTTGCACGGCCGGGCCTTCCACGATGTCTTTCAATTGCTGGTTGATACTTTCCGTTGCCCGCAGCCCTTGCAAGCTGGTGAACGCCAGCAGTGCGATCAGCACCGCGAAGCTCAGAATCACGAGGATTTTAAGATTAATCCGTTTCAACATAAGGCACCTTGCCTGCGGGCAGCTTGAGAGGGAGCGGGGCTGGCGTCTTCCGCCAATTGGTTGATATCGATGATCATGGCAACGCTTCCGTCGCCGGTGATGGTGGCACCCATGATGCCGGGCGTGCCTTTGTACAACGGGCCTAGATCTTTGATGACGGTTTGATATTGGCCGACCACTTCATCCACGGTAATGCCGAACGTCTGCTCGCTGGCCCGCGTCACAATGGTTTGTTCGATTACGGGCCGTTGACCTGGAATGGAGAAGCTGTCGCGCAGGCGGGCGCAGGGAATCAATTGCCCGCGATGTTCCACCAGACGCCCGCCGTCCTTGCGGCTGTGTTGCAGCGTGGTGGTTTCGATGCATTCTTCCACCACACTCAGTGGCAAAACGAAATAATCGCCTTCTACTCGCACCATCAGGCCTTCGATGATGGCCAGAGTCATGGGCAGATAAATGCTGATGCGCGTGCCGCGTCCAGGGCTGCTGTCCAGCTGAATTCGCCCCTGCAAATTATCAATGGAGCTGCGCACCACATCCATGCCCACGCCGCGCCCTGAAATGTCGGTTACTTTGGCTGCAGTGGAAAATCCCGGCTGGAAGATAAGCTGAAATATTTCTCGATCTTCCAGCTGTTGGTCAGGGCCGATCAGCTTGCGTTCCCGTGCTTTGGCGAGAATGCGTTCCTTGTGCAGGCCCGCGCCATCGTCTTCGATCATAATCAGAATCTGGCCATCCACATGGCGAGCGCTGAGACGAATGGTGCCCTTTGCAGACTTGCCGTTTTGTATGCGTTGTTCCGGCGATTCGATGCCGTGATCCAGACTGTTGCGCAGCAGGTGAATCAGCGGGTCCGATAGTTTATCGAGCACCATTTTATCCAGTTCAGTGTCGGCACCTTCGGTTTCAAATTGCACTTCCTTGCCCAGCTCCGCACTGAGATCCCGTATCAGTCTGCGAAAGCGGGCAAAGGTGGAACCAATGGGCAGCATGCGAATGTCAAAGGCGTTGTCGCGCAGTTCCAGTCCCAGTCGCGTCAATTCCTCCGAAATGGCGCTCAGTTTTTCCTGGCCATTGATCGCGGCCAGCTGCTCCAGACGCGCTTTGACGATG
>DATLII010000719.1:0-13432 GCA_035539495.1 Dongiaceae bacterium | reverse complement strand
CCTTGGGAGGCTCCGCTTTGGGCACTGGCTTGGGTTCTGGCTTCGGCGCTTCGGCCACCACCAGCTTGCCGTCCTTGAATTCGCACGGCGTGGTTTGGCCGGCCTTCGTGCACTGGCCCTTACCTGCGGGTGCACCACCATTCCGCACCGGGCCGTGATATTTGGTGCCATCCGCCAGATCCACCGTCGCTGTAGCCGGAGCGCGGTCATCTGCCCAAGCGCCAGTCGCCACCGTGCCATCTTTCAAGCTCACTTTGAATTCGCCGGCTTTTTTGCCGCCTTTCCAGGTGCCCTCGAATTTCTCACCCGCGGCGGTGGTCTGCACGCCTTTGCCCTGCTTCTGATTGGCGGAGAAGTTGCCTTTATAGACATCGCCTTTAGCGGAGGTGAAAGTGCCCTCACCCTGCATCTTGCCCGCGACCCAGTTGCCGTCGTAGGAATCGCCGTTGGCCCAGGTCATCTTGCCCTTACCATTCTCCTGGTTGTTGGCCCAGTTGCCGTCATAACGATCCCCGGCAGGCGTGGTGAATACGCCGTGGCCTTCCCGGCTGCCGTCCACCCAATTGCCGTCATAGACTTCGCCCCGGCTCGACGTAAATTTGCCTTTGCCGTGAAACCGGTTGAAGGCGTTGCGCTCGCCTTCATACTCGATACCGGCCAGCGCGGTCGAGCCGAGCATCAGCACAGCCATTCCAATAGAAACAAGGGTTTGAAGCTTCATTGCGTTTATCCAGTGAGTGTAAACAGTCGAGACAACCACCAAGGCCCAGTAAATCGCTGCTTATTCAGCATCTTACCGCAAATGCCTAACATTTATAGCAAAGCCGATGGAATAAATACACGGCCACCAGCGAGAACCTGCCGGTCGCCATTCCCTCCCATCCGTTAGCACTTCCAGCGCTTCGAATTGTTTGTTCTGTTACATGACTAACAAGCGTAGCCAAGTTCACGGTTTCCTGCCGGCTCTCTGCTCTTCAATGCAGTCTTAGCCGGCCGGCTCCGTATCAGGCCGGCGCCTTTACCCGGAACCAGGCGGCATACAATGCCGGCAGGAACAACAAGGTCAGTGCCGTGGCCACGATCAGACCACCCATGATGGCCACCGCCATCGGGCCGAAAAAGATGCTGCGTGACAGCGGAATCATGGCCAGTACCGCCGCCAGTGCCGTCAGCACGATGGGGCGGAAGCGGCGTACCGTGGCACCGACAACGGCCTGCCAGGGGCTGATGCCGGACGCGATGTCCTGCTCGATCTGATCGACCAAAATCACCGAATTGCGCATGATCATGCCGCTCAGCGCAATCGTGCCCAGCATGGCGACAAAGCCAAACGGTTTCTGGAATGCCAACAGGAACCAGGTCACCCCGATCAAGCCCAACGGCGCGGTGAGGAACACCAGTACCGCCCGCGAAATATTCTTCAGCTGCAACATCAGCAGTGTCATCACCACCATGGCGAACAACGGCATGCCTGCCATCACCGAGGCCTGACCGCGGGCAGAATCCTCCACCGTACCGCCCACCTCCAGCAGATAACCTTCCGGCAATTGCGCGCGAATCGGTTCCAGCGTCGGCAGGATTTCCTTCACCATCGCCGAAGGCTGCTGCGGGCCATAAATATCGCCGAAGACAGTCACTGTCGGCAGACGGTCGCGGTGCCAGATCACCCCTTCCTCAAAACCGTATTCGATGGTGGCCACCTGGGACAGCGACACGCTCACCCCTTTGTCGGTAGGCACCGCCAAACTGGGCAGCAGCTCCATGCGTTGACGCTCGCGGTCGGTACCGCGCAGCATGATCTCAATCAGCTCGTTGTTTTCCCGGAACTGATTGACGCGGGAACCGGACAGCGCACTCTGCAGGAAACGCGACAACGCCGCCGTAGTCACACCCAACGCCCGCGCCCGCTCTTGATCGATGTTCAGGTAGATCACCTTGCTGGGCTCCTCCCAGTTCAGGTGCACGCTGGAGATATAGGGATTCTCCCGCACCTTCGCCGCCACCTGACGGGCCAGCTCACGCACCACGTCGATATGTTCGCCGGACACCCGCAACTGAATCGGATACCCCACCGGCGGACCGTTCTCCAACCGCGAGATCCGGGTAATCAGCATGGGGAATTCCTGCTGCATGGTGTCGATCAGCCAGCTCCGCACTTCTTCCCGATCGGGCACCGTCTTGCAACGCACCACGAACTGGCCGAAACGGGTGGCCGGCAATTGCTGATCCAGCGGCAGATAGAACCGCGGCGAACCGGTACCGATATACGCCACGTAGTTGTCGATGCCGGGCTGGGTTTTGAGTTTTTCCTCCAGGCGCCGCACCTGCTCTTCTGTCGCTTTCAGCGAAGAACCTTCCGCCAGTTTCAGATCCACCACCAATTCCAAACGGCCCGAGGGCGGGAAAAATTGCTGCGGTACCGCGCGGAACATAAACAGCGATCCGAAAAACAGCGCCAGCGTAATGATGATCACCAACCAACGCCGCTGCACGCACCACTCCACGACACTTTTCACGCGCTGATAAAAACGGGTGGAGTAAGGATCATGAGCCTGACCACCGTGCTTGCCCATAATATCCGGCAGCAGGCGATCACCCAGATAAGGCACGAACACCACCGCCGCCACCCAGGATGCCAGCAGCGCAATGGCCACTACCTGGAAAATCGAGCGGGTGTATTCGCCGGTGCCAGACTGGGCGGTGGCAATCGGCAGAAAGCCCGCTGCAGTGATCAACGTGCCGGTCAACATCGGGAATGCCGTACTGGTCCAGGCAAAACTGGCGGCCTTCAGTCGACTGAAGCCCTGCTCCATCTTCACCGCCATCATTTCCACGGCGATGATCGCATCGTCCACCAACAATCCCAGCGCCAGTACCAACGCGCCCAGGGAAATCTTGTGCAAGCCGATATCGAAGTAATGCATCGCCGCAAATGTCATGGCGAGCACCAGCGGAATCGACAGCGCCACCACCAATCCTGTGCGCAATCCCAGCGACACAAAACTCACGATCAGCACAATCACCAACGCTTCAATCAGCACCCGGACGAATTCACCCACGCCGGTTTTCACCGCTGCCGGCTGGTCCGACACGCTGTGCAGTTCCATGCCCACCGGCAAGGTGTTCTGCAGGCTGGCGAATTCTTCCCGCAAGGCCTTGCCCAGCACCAAGATGTCACCACCGGCTTTCATGGATACCGCTATGCCGATGCCGTCCTGGCCCATGAAACGCATGCGCGGTGCGGGCGGATCGTTGAAACCACGCCGCACTTCCGCCACATCACCAATATGGAAAGTCCGATCGCCGACGCGAATCGGGAAATCACGAATTTCATCCACCGATTCGAAACGACCGGAGACGCGCAGTTGCACCCTATCCGACGGCGTTTCAAAAAAGCCCGCCGACGCCACCGCGTTCTGCTCTTCCAGCGCCTGCTGCACCTGGGCCATCGACAAGCCCAGTGTGGCCGCTTTGACGTTGGATAATTCGATCCAGATTTTTTCATCCTGCAGGCCGATCAATTCCACCTTGCCCACGTCTTTCACCTTCTGCAGTTGCAACTGCAGACGGTCGGCGTAGTCCTTCATCACCGCGTAGTCGAAGCCTTCACCGGTGAGCGCGTAAATGTTGCCGAAGGTAGTGCCGAATTCATCGTTGAAGAACGGGCCGATGACACCCGGCGGCAGCGTATGGCGAATGTCGCCGACTTTTTTACGCACCTGATACCAAAGGTCAGGCACCTGCTGCTTGTCGAGGTTATCGAGCGCAATGAACGTCACCACCGACTCACCCGGGCGGGAATAGGACATGACGTACTGGTACAGGCCCGTCTCCATCACCTTTTTCTCGATGCGTTCGGTGACCTGACGCGCGACTTCCTCGGCGCTGGCGCCGGGCCAATCGGTGCGTACCACCATGGCTTTGAAGGTGAAGGGAGGATCTTCGCTCTGGCCCAGACGGGTGTAGGACATCGCCCCCACCACCGCCAGCACCAACATGAAATACAACACGATCTGGCGATTATTCAGCGCCCATTCGGACAGGTTGAAACCCATCGGATCATCCCCCTGCCGCCAGTTGCACCGGTCGGTTCTCGCGATCCACCGGATTCACCTTTTGTCCTGGCAACAGGATGTGCACGCCCGCCTCCACGACCCAGTCCTGATCCTTCAAGCCTTCCAGAATGGTCGCCCACTGCTGGCCGTAAACGCCGACCCGCACCGGGGTGCGCACGACGGTGGAAGTCGCCGGATCAATCACCCACACATAGGCCTGATCGTTGTCGGAGGTCAGGGCCGACAGCGGCACCGACAGGGGAACCTCGCCTTTGGTACGCATATAGACGCGGGCACTCTGACCCACTTCCACCGCCACGTTTTTAGCGCTGAAGGAAACCCGGGCAGCGAAGGTGCGGGATTGGGAATCGGCGGCGGGCGACACTTCACGGATACGGCCCGGCAACTGCTGACCCGCTTGCGACCACAGCTCGACACTGACTTCCTGGCCTACGCGGAACTGGTCTATCACCCGCTCCGGCACGCTGATCAGCACTTCCCGCTCGCCATCCACAGCAAGGGTGAATACGGTCTGGCCCGCGGCCACCACCTGGCCTACTTCCGCCAACCGACGTGCAATCACGCCGGCCTGGGAGGCCCGCAATACGGAATATTCGGTCTGGTTGCTCGCCACATCGAACTCGGCCTTGATCTGCTGCAGGCGCGCTTCGCTGGCGCGATACTGATTGTCGACGTTATCGAATTGTGAATGGCTGATCATCTGCCGGTCGAGCAGCGTCTTGTAGCGGTCGCGCTCGCCTTTGGCCAGGCTCATATTGGCCTCGGCGGCCGCCACCTGGGCCCGCGCTGCTTCCAATTGCAGCTTCACGTCTTTTGGGTCCAGTTCCGCTAGGGGCTGGTCCTGTTTCACCCGGCTGCCCACATCCACCAGGCGCTTGCTGATTTTGCCGCTGATGCGGAAGGCCAGTTCCGGCTCATACTGGGCCCGCACCTCGCCGGGGTAGGCATAAAGCGATGCACTGGCCGGCTTGGGCTGAACCACCAGGGCAGGCCGCACCACCGCGGGCGGAGGAGCGCCATTGCCACAGCCGACCAACATCAGGGCACCGCAGACAGAAACTAAGAGGCTCAGGCGCATGAGGACGAATGACCTTATATAAAAGTTGAGAGCAAGAAGCTTGAAAGCACGCAGTTTGAAAGTGACGCTTCAATATCTATACTTGCCAGTATAGTATATATACCAAACTCACCAGTACATTATCAAGAAAGGGTTACATGAAAGACACTCCCAGCGCCAATGCCGGGCCGGGTCGCCGCAAGGATCCCGTCAAACGAAAGGCCATCCTGGAGGCCGCCAAACGGCTGTTCGTGCGCAATGGCTACGGCAACAGCAGCATGGATGCCATCGCAGCGGAAGCCGGCGTTTCCAAGTTAACGGTGTATAGCCATTTCACCGACAAGGAGACCCTGTTTGCATCCGCTGTGCAGTCCAAGTGCGAGGAGCAGCTCCCGCCCCTTTTCTTTGAATTCAATCAGCATAGCCCGCTTGTGGAGACCCTGCTGACGATCGGACGTGGCTTTTACGGATTGATTTCCAGCGAGGAATCCATCGCGCTGCATCGGCTGATGATGACGCAGGCGCAACACAATCCGATGCTGTCGCGACTGTTTTATGAAGCGGGGCCACAACAGGTAATTGCAGCGATGGAGCATCTGCTGGAACAGGCCAACGACGCAGGTTTGCTGCGGGTGCCAAATCCGATGGCGGCGGCAGAACATTTTCTAAGTCTGATAAAAGGCAGTCATCACATGCGTCAGCTGGCGGGTATCGCGGAAGCTCTGCCAGAACCCGTAGCCGAACAGCATGTGCAGGAAGTGGTAGCGTTGTTCATGCGCGCGTTTCAGCCCTAGCACTTTAAAACCTCATCGCGCCCTGCAGTCTGCCCGCTGTTCTATACTGGGTGGATAATCAAGGAAGTGCTAATGGCCGCCCCTTTCACTTATCGTCAGCCCGTACCCTTATTCGTGCCTACGCTCACCGTCACCCTGGTGCTGCTGGTGCTGTACGGCTTCGGGCTGCGCGAACAGGAACGCCTGACGAACAACCAGATTGAGCAGGCGGTGCAGCAGCGGGAAACCATCGCCCACATCGTGGCAGAAGGTATCGAATCGGATCTGCAGCGCACGGAAACATCCGCCCGCCGCTTCGCAGAAGTGCTGGCCAGCAAACTGATATTGCCCTTTGCCGATATCGAAAATCGATTCGCTACGGAAATAGAAACCCTACCCGATGGCAGTCACCGCAACCGCCACGACGGATTCGACCCCCTGACCCAGGCTGGTGTCTGGATTCCCAACTACGTCCAACTGGACGCGGGTGCGCGCCAATTCTTCGCGCGTGCGCAAGCGTTGACCGAGCTGTATGGACGTGGCGCGCAGGGTGAGGTGTTCATGGACACCTGGATTCTGCCTGCCATGAGCGGGCTCATCATGTTTTGGCCCTCCGAACCGGATTTCATTTTTCAAGTTGCTGCCGCGCACGATTACCGCCAAACCGAATGGATCCAAGTCGCCCATCCCGACATCAACCCCCAACGCCAAACACGCTGGACCCATTTGCTGTTCGATTCCGATTCTGAAGAGTGGATGATGTCAGCAGTTGCACCGTTATATCTTAATGACAAGTGGGAAGGCACGGTGGGCCATGACCTTTCCCTGCACAACCTGCTGGAACGCACCGCGCTTTTACGCCAGCAGCAAGGCAGCCATTTTGTGCTGCTGTCGACGGACGACGTGGTACTGGCATCGGATCACTATGCCGATGCGATCAAGCAGAGCAATGGCACTCTCTCGCTCGCGCAACTGAACGACACTTCGCTACAGCAGGCCGTGAAGCAGGCCCGCCAAACCCAAGGCAACCCACATCACCAGCGCTTCGACTTTGACGACGACGTACTGTTCGTGTCTCGCATCCAGCCGCACAACTGGTTGCTGGTTAACAGCGTACCGTTGCGCCCGATTGCGTCCGCCATTCATCGTTCCTTCCTCAATCTACGCAACATCGCCGCGACCGCGTTGGTGCTGGAGCTGGTCATCGCCACGCTGATTTTATTGTGGAGCCACCGTCGCTCACGCAAACAGTTTGAAACGCTCGCCGCCATTCAGCGTCGGTTGCAGGCCAGCGAAACCCACTACCGCAATCTGGTGGATAACATTCCCGGCGTTGTCTACCGCTGTCGCAACGATGAACAGTGGACGATGGAATTCATCAGCCCGTCAATACAAGAGCTGACCGGCTACCCCGCCAGCGATTTCGTGGGCAACAGCGTGCGCAGTTTTGTCAGCATCATTCATCCGGACGATCGCCCCTATGGCAGCCGGGTAGTGGAAGATTCTCTGCAGGATCAGCGGCCTTTCGCCTTGGAATACCGTATTTGCCGCGCCGATCGCAGTATTCGCTGGGTGCTGGAACAGGGCCGCTGGGCCAGCACGCCGGAAGGAGAAGAGTCACAACTGGAAGGCGTGATCCTGGATATTTCGCCACTGAAACAGGCGGAGGAAAAACTGCGCGAGCTGAATGGCACCTTGGAGATTCAGGTGGAACAGCGCACCGCGGCGCTGAAAGAAGCCATTGCGGATCTGGAAACATTCAATAATGCGATGTCGCACGATTTGCGCGCGCCGGTACGACAAGTGTCCGGTTACCTGGATGCGTTACAGGACGAACTGCAAGGCAAAATGACGGCGGACATACAGTACATCATCGAGCGCAGTCAGCTGGCGTTGGGCCGCATGCGGGAAATGATCGCCAGCCTGCATGCGTTTTCGCAACTGGGGCGGGACGCGCTGGCGCCGGTGCGCGTCAATGTGAACGACATGGTTTGCAGCCTGATCGACAGCCTGCCGGAAAATGTGCGCCAACGCGCGCACTTCGACGTAGCCGAGTTGAATGATGTCAGCGCCGACCGCTCGCTACTGCGCATTGTGCTGCAGAACCTGATCGACAACGCGGTGAAATATTCCAGTCGCAATGCGAAGCCGGTCATCAATATCCGCAATCTGGAAAGTAATACCGAGTGGGTGCTGGAAATTCGCGACAATGGCGCCGGTTTCAATCCCCAATATGCGGATCGTCTGTTCCAGCTGTTCCAACGTCTGCATAGCGTGGATGTTTTTCCGGGTTTTGGCGTGGGCCTGGCGCTGTGCAAAAAGATTGTCATGCTGCACGGCGGCCGGATTTGGGCGGAAAGCACCATCAATCAGGGTGCCCGCTTCTTCGTGGCGTTGCCGCTGCAACCGGTGACGCGACACAACAGTGAACTCACTGTGGCGTAATAATTAAGAGTGATTTGCTGCTTAGACCCGTTTCACTTTCAGCCAGGTGAAGACCAGAATCGGAATAAACAAGGCCGACGCGAACAGACAGGGTGCGGTGGCATGCCACTGATACAAAGCACCGCCGATCACCGGCCCCAGAATAAAACCCAGCGCCGGGCAGGCACTGATCAAACCGGCGACCGCGCCCTGCTCGTCCGCCGCTACCGCCAACGATGACGACGCGCTGAAACCTGGGCCGCACATACCCATGCCGAGACCGACCAGCGCCAGATCCCCCACCAGCATCCATAACTGATCCGACAATGTCAGCAGGAAGAAGCCCGCCATGATCAACGGCAAGCCGCCTCGCAGCAATGTCACCGGATGCAGATGAAATTTTTGCACCAGCACCAATTGCGCGAACAGCGCCATGAAGGCAGACGCCATCATGCCGATGCCCACCTGCTGCACCGTCGCCGACGCAGGCAAATGCAGCACATCCTGAAAGTAATAGCCCAGGGTCTGCTGCACCATGGAAAACGCGGTGAACAAACTGACCCCCACCAGAATGAACGGCAGAATGCGACGATCCGTCAGACGCAACCGTGGCGAACCGCCCTTACCTGCGCGGGCATGCGCTGCGGGTAGTGACGGCAACCAGCGCCAAACCGCCACAGCAGCCAGCAACGTCATCGTCGCGGCAAAATAGAGCGGCGCCAACAATCCCAACACCGCCAACGCGGCGCAGGCCGGGCCAAGAATGGAGCCGATGCTGTGCGCCGAGGCGATCATACCCATGCCCGACGTGCGCTGGCTGATCTGCGTAATATCCGCCATATAAGCCGTCGCAGACGGCGATGTGGCCGACATCACCAACGCTTGCAGACAGCGCGCCAACACCAGCGCACCAAACAGCACAGCGCCCGTCAGCCAATGCTGCAGACCGGCCCAGAAGGTGGTGGCAAACAGCACCGTGCCCGCCGTGTAACCCAGCAGGCCGATAATCATGGTGGGTTTGCGGCCGACGCGATCACTGCGTCGTCCCCAGCGCGGGCTGAAAACAGAAAACACCAGAGAGGAACAGGTGATGATGATGCCAATTTGCAGTTCCGTCAGCATCACCTCGCGGCCGAGAGGACCCAGCAGCGCAAACACCACCGTCTGGCCCAACCCTGTTGCCATGATGGCAAACACAATCACCAGTTGGGCACGACGGCGTTGCGCTGCGTCCGGCAGCGCGGCTTCAGGTTCAGACATGTAATGGGGTCACGAGCGAATTGAATTGCTGCTCAATATAATTGAGTCTCGGCGATTTTGCTGTAGGGTTTCAGCTCGCTGAAGAGTCCCTGCTGCACTTTCGCCACCCACTCCGGATCCTGCAGCAACGCCCGACCAACCGCCACCAGATCGAATTCGCCCCGCTGCAGACGGCTGAACAGCTCATCGAAACGGCGGACAGGAACGGCGTCTTCGTGGTTTTTATTAAACGAAGTATCGAGGAAATCCCCTTCCAGACCCACACTGCCGACACTGACGGTGGGCAAACCGGTGATCTCTTTGGTCCAGCCCGCCAGGTTCAGATTGGAGCCCGCGAATTCAGGTTCCCAGAAACGGCGCGTACTGCAATGGAAAATATCAACGCCCGCCTTGGCCAGCGGTTTCAGGAAGCGCTCCAGTTCCTCCGGCGTGTGCACCAGACGAGCGGAGTAATCCTGCTGCTTCCACTGGGAGAAACGGAACATCACCGGGAAGGAATCGCTCACCTTGGCGCGCACCGCTTCGATGACTTCAATCGCGAACTGCAGACGATTTTCCAGGGAACCGCCGTAGCGATCGGTGCGCTCGTTGGTCACGTCCCAGAAGAACTGGTCGATCAGGTAACCGTGCGCACCGTGAATTTCCACGCCATCAAAACCCAATGCTTCAGCATCAGCTGCAGCTTGACCAAACGCCGCCACACATTGCTGGATGTCCTGCTCCGACATCGCATGACCTTTGCGCTTGCCTGCTGATGAAATGCCCGACGGCCCAATGCCCGGCGCTTCTTTGTCGGGGCCGATACCCGGCTTGCGCACCGTGCCCACGTGCCACAGTTGCGGCATGATCTTCCCGCCCGCACCATGCACCGCATCCACCACTTTTTTCCAGCCCTGCAGCGCATCGCCGTGGAAGGCGGGCACATTCTCGTAACCGTTGGATGAAACCTGATTGACAGTGGTGCCTTCGGTAATGATCAAACCCACGCCGTTCTCGGCCCGGCGCCGGTAATACGCCACCACTTCGTCGTTTGGCACATAGCCCGGCGAGAATTGGCGGGTCATGGGCGCCATCAAAACGCGGTTTTTCAGTTGCAGGGATTTGCAGGTAAACGGTTGGAACAGCGGGGAAACATCAACCTGGGTCATGAAACGTCTCGGCAATGAAACAATAAAGAAAGGACAATTAAGCTGCAGCTAATTCTGGACCAAACATTCTTGAATGCCAAAGGCCATAAGCGTCATTTTTTGGGCAGATATTGTCGCCCCCCGTGCGGCCGTGGCACTCTTGCTCCACTACCCGATTTTTTGAACCTGTTCTCACCTTCCTCCGTATCCTAAACAAGGACTCCTCCATGACAGCCAAAGTGATCACCGCCAACGGCGAAATCAGTGGCATCCAACGGGAAGATCATGTGGAATTTCGCGGCATTCCCTACGCGGAACAACCCATCGGCGTCAGCCGGTTCAAAGCACCCCAGCCCTTGATGCCGGAAGATGACCCGCTGACGGCGGAGCGCTTCGGCGATGCCTGCTCGCAGGAAGAAGTCTCCATGTTCGGCATCAGCCAGATGAGCGAGGACTGTCTTTACCTGAATATCTGGACGCCGAACTGCGACAATCGCAAACGCCCTGTGATGGTGTGGATTCACGGCGGTGGCTACCAGACCGGTTCCGGCGCACAACTGATTTATCGCGGTGGCCCTCTCGCCGTGCACGGCGATCTCGTAGTGGTGACATTGAACTATCGTCTGGCCGCTTTCGGTTTCCTCTATCTGAACGACTTGATCCCCGAACGTTACAACGTCAGCGCCAACAATGGCCTGCTGGATCAGCTCGAAGCATTGAAATGGATTCGTCAGAATATCGCGCAGTTCGGTGGCGACCCTGATCAGGTCACGCTGTTTGGTGAATCCGCCGGAGCCATGGCGATCTCGACTCTGCTCGCCTGTCCCGCGGCAAAAGGCCTGTTCAAACGCGCGATCCTGCAAAGCGGATCAGCAGACCAGGTACTGACCCGGGAAGAAGCCAACCGCATCGCGCACCGATTCCTGGAAGTAACCGACATCAATCCGTCGCAACCCGACAAGCTCTGGCAACTCTCGCCCAAGCAGATCGTGAAAGCGCAACGGGAATGTATGCGCATGAGTTTCGACCGTGGCATTTACGCGCAGGAAGTGCCACAAACCGGCATGACATTGGTGCCCGTGATCGATGGCACTATCCTGCCCCAATCGCCGCTGCGATCACTGGAGCAGGGAGAATCCCGCGATATTCCCCTGCTGATCACCTGGACCCGGGACGAATGGAATCTGTTCCTGCGCATGCCCGGCGCCGAAAAAATCATGAACAACGAAACCTTCAAAAGCCTGGACAAACTGGGTCTGATCAAACTGTGCGAGAAAAACCTGCCCGGCATGGGCGAGCGCGCCGCCAATCTGTATGAAAAACTGTTGAAAGCACGCAATCCCAATGCGTCTTACGCGGATATGTTCAGCGCCTTTGAAAGCGACCGCGTATTTCGCATTCCATCCCTGCGCATGGGCGAAATGCACAGCCGGCACTGTCAGGACACTTTCCTGGGTCAATTCAATTGGGATAAAGGGCTGCTGGGCGCCTGCCACGCCAGCGATATCCCCCTGGTATTTGGCTGCGCCGACAATGGCGTGGGGCAATTTCTTACCGGCGGTGGCGAAGGTGCGAAGAGACTCAGCGACGCCGTGCAAAGCTGCTGGATCGCATTCGCCCGCTCCGGCAACCCGGCCACCGATCGGGTGGGTAAATGGTCTGCGTTCAACAAGGACAATCGTAAAGTCATGTGCTTTGACGAGGTGACGCAGTTGCTGGACGACCCCATGGAGCAGGAAGAAGAATTGTGGGAAGGCGTGTTGTAAATCACGCCTTACCTTCCATACTTTTTAAACCTTCGCTCAACTAGCTAACCTTCAACCAGTCAGCTTTCTACCAATCAATTGGGGAGTACGCATGTCCGATCATGAACTACTTGCAAAAGCCATGTATCTCTACAAGATCCAGATGGACAACTATGCCCGCGCCAATGGCGGCACGGTCATTTATCTGAACCAACACACGGTGTTGTGGGGCGTGCAGCAGCAGAAATCCCATGATATGGGCGACCACAGCTATGCCGGCGTCTGCGCCGGGCTGGCCATCGAATGGATACGGGGCAGTCTTAAGGGCGATGACTTCATCAGCAAGCTCAACACGGCCCGCAGCGAAGTATTTACCCAGGGCAAATCCAAAGGCTTCGGCAAAGACGCCGGTGCTCTGTTCACCGGTGTGGACAAAGCCCATTACGAGCAGAAAGATGTGAAGGCCGCCTTCAAGTCCGTGGCCACCTGTTCCAAGGACACCTCCGCCACGTATCCGTTTGGCGGCGCCAACAAGAACTTCACCAAAGGCAATTACTACTACATTTCAACCGCCACCCACGCCACCGCCGCGTATTGTCACGGCGACACCGTCGACTTTTATGATCCCAACGTGGGCGTGGCTAAAGGGGTGAAAAAGAAAATGATCGAGGGTTATTTCAAAAGCTGTATTGATGAAACGCTGAAGCTGGTGGGCGCGAGTGCGTCGGATGCGAAGGGGAAGAAATTGGGTATTTTGGGGTTTAAGTCGTTGTAATTTGCTTCGTTGGAAATAAGATCTCGCAAAAGAGCCGCGTAATGCGGCTTTTTTGTTAAGAAATTTTGAACCTCTCCATTTATGCTCACAGAAAATTCTGTGTGATCGCATGTGCCCTTGCCCACCACGTTGCTGCCTTTATACTGCCGCGGCCGTCGTAAACGAACGGCACACACTTACTTTCAGGGAATGAAT
>DATLII010000718.1:0-8818 GCA_035539495.1 Dongiaceae bacterium | reverse complement strand
CTGGACGAGGATAGCTGGAATATCGTGGCGGCGGACCTGTATGACATCCGCGGCAACCTTTGGCGCGTCAGCCTGTCGTATCTGATGAACTACTATGAAGTGCCGGTGTTGTGGACGGCGCTGGACGTTTATCATGATCTGAATGCGCGGCGCTATTTCGTCACCCTGCTGGACAATGAGCAGGACAGCACGCTGCAGTTCCAGGATGCGTCCCCCGGCGACACCTACTTTTCACCCCAGTCACTGCGCCGTCGCGGCCGGCGTTGATAGCGACACTGACGGCGCAGAAATCGCCAACACGTCTGGTGAGAGTGCGGCATCGGCCAATTCGGTCAAACCTTGTGTGAAACCGGACAGGCCCGTAAAACGATGCTGTCAGCAACTGCAGGCAATATCGTTTTACGGTATACAATGGAACAGGCCTGCGCGGACGGGCCGAATAATAACAGCAACAACAACGGATTCAGTTATTGAGGTGGTTTGAGCTTTTATGTCTATTACTTCCAACCCAACATTCATTCATCGTCGCCTGGCTGGGGTGGCGTTGTTGCTGGCTGCATTGCTGGCGTTTCCCGCCCAGGGCGCCAATCGCAAGGACGAACTGCAATCCCGCCCGGCGGTGCCATCGGCCAAAGCGGCCAGTGCGCTGCTGACCGATGTCAGCGTGTCCGGCAATCACATTGCGGTAGTGGGTGAGCGGGGCCATATCCTGATCTCCACTGACGATGGTGCTACCTGGCGTCAAGCCACTGTGCCGGTGCAGGTGCTGCTCACTGGCGTGTTTTTCGCCAACGAACAAGTGGGCTGGGCCGTTGGACACGAAGGTGTGATCCTGGGTACCCGCGACGGCGGCGCCACCTGGGAAGTGCAGTACGCCAACCCCTACAAGGAATTCACTGACGACGAGCAGGCCAATTTCACCGATGAACAATTCAACGCGATGCCCCGTCTGGGCGCGCCGCTGATGGACATCTGGTTCCGCAACGAGAACGAAGGTTTTGCCGTGGGCGCTTACGGTATGATGCTGCATACCGCCGATGGTGGCCGTAACTGGGATGATTGGTCGTCTCGCTTGAACAACCAGGACAACTGGCACTTGAACGCCATTGGCTCGGTGGATGGCAATACCATTTATGTGGCGGGCGAGAAAGGTGTGTTGTTCCGTTCCCAGGATGCGGGGCAGAACTGGGGTCCGCTGCAGGGCCCTTACGAGGGTTCTTTCTTCGGCATGCTGGTTGGGTTGGCGCCGGAGCAGATTCTGGTGTTCGGATTGCAGGGCAACCTGTTCCGCAGCGGTGATCAGGGCAATTCCTGGGAGCAGATCAAGAGCACCACCGAGAACAGCATAATGGGTGGTGTGCGCCTGTCTGATAAAGACATCGTGTTGGTGGGAAATTCGGGCGTCATTCTGACCAGCAAAGACGGCGGTCTTATCTACACCTTACAGATCACCAAGGACCGGCAGACCATTCTGGGCATCGCCAAAACCGCGTCGGGCAAATTGCTGATGGTGGGGCAGGGTGGTGTGAAGCTGGCGGCGACTGCGGGTAACTGAGGTCTGTCAGTCGGAGCAGAACGGCGACGTTACGCTGAGCTGCTTCGTTTACCAAGGTTCGTATCGGATTCAACAAAAAAGCCACGCGTGATTGCGTGGCTTTTTTGTTGGTGGAATCACACCGGATACAGTGGCTGCAAATGCGATACCGGTCCTTCCTTCTGCTGTTGCGCCAGCGCGTCCGTAACCGCCTGCTGCAACTCGCTTCCTTTCCACTCGTTGGTTTTGCCGCTGCGATACAGCACCGCGTCCAGTTTCATCAGCGCCATTTCCAAAGCCGGTGTCGGCGTCAGTCGGCCAATGTCGTGCAGGTTATGCAATTGCGGGTTCTGGAATTGCTGACGGTACCAGTCGATCAATGCGGTTCGCGCTGCCGCTGCATCATTGCTGGCGCAAGCGGCATCAAATTTCTGCCGCGCGGCATTGGCTTGCGCTGACGAGAAGCGCTCGGTTGCATCAGGCGCATCGGCATCTTGCGCATTAGCCGCGGCCTGGCGTTGACGCCAGAGCCAGGCGGCGCCACCCAGTGTCAGCAGCCACAATACCAGTGCCACCAACGCAATCCACTGCCAAGTGTGATTCACTTCGCCACTGATGGAGGCAGGCGCGTCGTCGGGCTCGGCGGCGGCAGTCGGCGTTGTCATCGCGCCGTCGGTTTGTTGCTGGGGTGCAGCGCCCTCGATCTGTAGCGTGTGAGCAGGCAGTTGTGCCACTTTCACTTTTTCTTCATCCAGATCCCACCAGGTGACTTCAACCGGCGGCAATTCCAATGTGCCGGGTGCGGTGGCAATCATGGCCAGGTTTTCGGTGCGTGTACTGATCTGTCCGCGGGCGCCGATGTTGCTGGCAGTCTCAGCTTGCTCCGGATACAGCTTCAGATTGGGGAAAGTCGGCGGCTTGATCGGTGGTAGTACCGACGGCGCCAATCCTTCTGCTTCTATCATGATGGAACGGGTGACCGGTTCGCCCACCTTGAATTCCGGATTGGCCGGTTTCCAGCTTTCCTGCAATTTCAGTGAATGGGCTGGCAGCCAGGGTTTGTCGACGGGGTAGCTGGCGGGCTGCGGTTTTACCGTCAAGCGCAACGCCGGTGATTTGCGGCGGATCTGCTTGCCGTTGAACGGGTCCATCAGAAAACTGTTGTTGCCGGACAGGAAAATGGTGCCGGTGATTTCCGCGGCCGGAATGTCCAGCTCGCCGCTTTTCTGCGGGAAAATAACATAGCGCTGTTCGGAAATGATGTAGCTGCGGCCATCCTGCGTGGACATGTATTCGCGTTTGTTGCCCAGCGGCTCCATCACCGCTTCATCCACTTTGGGTGGGAAATACTCCGAATCATGCAGGTCGATGCGGCGGTACAGTCGCACGGTGTAGATCACCTGCTGCTGCACATAGACTTCCTTGCGATCCACCTGCGCGTCCATGAATACCACGTCGGTACTGTTGACTGGCTCGGCCTGGCTGCGCTGCGTTACATGCAGTTTGAGTGGTTTGCTGGCTTCGCCACCATATTGCAACGGAGGCACGGCCAGAAAACCTTCGTTGCGCGGTTGCAGAGTCAGAATCCAGCTGGTGGACGAGGTGATCTTGCCGTTCACCATGCTGTATTGAGAGCTTTGCCGGTTCGACAGAATCGAAAAATCTTTTTTCAGCGGCGAGAAATCCGGCGCGCGACCGAATGCCTGTTCGTCCACGGTCACGGTCAGATTGACAGTGTCGCCGGTGGAAATTTCATTGCTGTCGAGAGTGACATCCAGTTTCACCGCCCACGCCAGGCTGTGCATCAGCAACAGCAGCAGCGCGACTACGATGCGGTTGGGGTTTACCATGAGTTGTCTCCGCCGGGTACGGCTTTACGCAATTGAGTTTCTCGTTCGAACTTGCGCCGCAACAGACCACCGGGATCGTCGGGCACGCGGCGCAGCCATTGTTCCAGGGCTTGCTGATCTTCTGATTGCAAGGGGTCGGTCTGGAACGGCATGGACTGTGGCGGCTGTTCATCCCCCTCCTGATCACCCTCGTCAGACTGCGGTTTTTGCGGTTGGTTCTGGTCTTGCTCCTGCTTGGACGAATCCGGTTTTTGGGCCGGTGCCTGCGGGTCAGGCTGTTCCTTTTGTGGATCCTGGCTTTGCTTGTTCTGCTGATCCTGATTCTGCTGATTTTGGTCGGCTTGCTGCTGATCCTGCTGGCCGTCTTTTTGCTGGTCGGCCTGCTGCTGATCGTTTTGTTGCTGTTGGCTGTCCTGCTGTTGATCCTGTTTCTTGTCCTTGTTCTGATCCGAGTTCGAGGAATCATTCTTCTTGTTCGGATCCTGCTGGCCGTCGCCGTTCTGCTGTTCTTGCTGTTGCTGCTTCCGCTTGTTGGCGATCTCGCGGTTGGCACGGGCATCTTCGTCGTCCGGATTCAATTCCAGGGACTTGTCGTAAGCGGCGATGGCGTCATCGTACTGACCCAGTTCGGTGAGGGAATTGCCCAGGTTGTAGTAACCGTCAGCATCTTTCTGTTGGCGGAATTGTTCTGCTGCGGATTCGGAATCGCCACCTTTGTAGGCGCTGGCACCTTTCCAATCGGGCCGGGTGAATTTTTTCGCGGCTTCGGCGGCTTGGCCTTCTCCCAGTAACGCCTGAGCCTGCTGATCCGGTGTGGTCCACAGGTCGGCCCACTCAAAGGCCTGAGCCGGGCGTGGTGTCATGGTCAGTATCGACGCCAGCACCGGAAGCAGCAGCGCACCCAACCAGCCGCGCCGGTAACCGGCTGCCGCCAAAGGCAACAGCAGCACCACCAGCCAGGGACCGAATTCGTCCCACACGTCGAATTCACGGTGAGTATCTTTGACCTGCTGATCGCCGAACGGATTCACGCGAGCCAGTAGATAGTCGATGTCAGCATCGTTGCTGCTTAATGTGCTGAAGCGGCCGCCCAGTTGCCGTGCCGCTTTTTTCAGGGCATCCACGTCCAGGCGCGGCACAGCGATGTTGCCGTTGGAGTCTTTCACAAACGTGCCATCATCCAACGGAATGGGCGCGCCTTCCGGCGTGCCGACACCGAGAATGGACACGAACGTATCGGCGTTGATGACAGGCTCCAGAGTGGCGACGAAATTCTCCGGCACGCTGTCGGTGATCAGCAGGATGCGACCGCCTTCCACGCCGCCCTGACGAAAGACGTCCAATGCCCGTTTTACCGCGGCGGCGGGGTCGCTGCCTTTGATGGGCATGATGTTGGGATCCAGGCTGGCCACCATGCTTTGGATGGTGTTGGCATCGTCAGTCAGCGGCGTGACCACGTGTGGCGTGCCGGCAAACACCACCAGTGCGGTGAGGCCTTCGTCCGCCCGCTTCAGAATGTCAGTGAGTTTCATGCGCGCACGCTGCAGACGCGACGGCGGCAGGTCGGCGGCATACATGGACACCGACAGATCCAACACGATGACCTGCGCTTCAATTTTTTTCTGCGCCGCAGTGGGCAGCTTGCGCCAGGTGGGACCTGCCAGCGCCAGACTGGCGAGCACCCAGGCAATCAACAGCAGTACCAGTGCGGATTGATTTTTGTTGCCCACATTGCCTTGCATCAAATGCGGCAGCAGATGAGGCGACACCACTTTTTCCCACAGGCCGAAACTGGCTTTGCGTCGCCACAGCAACACCACCAGCAGGCTGGCGGGCAGAATCGCCAGCAGCCAGGCTGGGCGCAGGAAATGAAACTGGGCCAATTGTTCGAAGAACTCGGTCATGGTGCGGCCTCGTTCAGCAGGTCGGCCTGTTCACGCGCTTTCAGGCTGCGTCGGGCCAGTTGGCTGTCGATCAGGCTGCGCAGCGCCATGCCCGCACTTAACAGCAGCGCCAATCCCAGCGGGTAGTAAAACAGGGATCGCACTGGGCGGAAGGTTTCCGGATCGGATTCCACTGGCTCCAGCTTGTCCAGCATGCGGTAAATCTGGCGCAGCGAATCGGTGCTTTTGGCGCGGAAATATTGGCCATCCGTTAGCTGGGCGATGCCGCTCAGCGTTTCCTCGTCCAAATCGGCGGAAGGATTGATGCGCCGCGCGCCCAATCGTGTGCCCAGCAGACCGGGCATTACCATTTCATCAGCGCCGACGCCGATGGTGTAAATTTTCAGGCCTTTCGCTTTGGCGAGTTGTGCCGCCTGGATCGGGCTGATTTCACCGGCGGTATTGGCGCCGTCCGTCAACACGATCAGCACCTTGCTTTCGTTGGGACGGTCTTTCAGCCGTTTCAGCGCCAGGCCGATCGCATCACCAATCGCGGTGTTAGGGCCGGCGATGCCGATCTGCGCTTCAAACAACAATTGCTTCAGCGTAGGGCGATCGAACGTAAGCGGCGTTTGCAGATATGCCTGGCTACCGAACAGGATCAGACCCATGCGGTCACCGTTGCGACGATCGATGAATTCGTTCAGCACATCCTTGATCACGGTGAGGCGGTCCACCTGTTCGCCGCGCAAGGTAAGGTCGGTCATCTGCATGCTGCCCGACACATCCACAGCGAACATCAGATCGCGGGCTTTGTCGCGCACGGTGATGGGATCGCCGATGTAGGTAGGGCCGCAGGCCGCGATCACCAGTGACACCCAGATGGTCAGCAGCAGCAAGCGGTAATACCAGCTACGGGCAGAGCGATTGCGTTCGCGTCGATGTGCCAGTTCGTCTATCGCGTCGAAGAATGGCACCCGCAGCAAACCGGAATCACCGCGCGAGGCCCGCGGCAACAGGCGGCGCAGAATCCAGGGCAACGGCAGCAGCACCAGCGGCCACCACATTTTCAGGAGGATCAACATTGTTTGTTCAACCAGTTCAGGGTGGCTTGCAGCAGCTCGGCGCCGTCCAGCGTGGGACGGGGGCTGAAGCGTTGGTCCACCAGTGCGCGGCCCGGACCTTTAGTAAAATCCTTACAGCGACCGGTTTGATCCAGAAAATCCAGCCAGGGTTCCCCCGCCAGCCCGGCGGTTTCACCGCGACCGTAGCGGGTGATGCAGGTTCGTTTGAGCAGAATGGACAGTTCCGTCAGCAGGCGGGCATTGTCTTTGTCATGCAGATAGCGGGCATGAATGCTTTGCCACTCGGCCAGAGCCTCGCGCTTGTAGGCCAGGCGTTGGAAACGGAGTTTGCGCCAAATCAATGCACCTGCGATCAACGCCAGGCTCAGTAACAGCAATAACCACCAGCCGGGCGCCGGTGGCCACCATCCTATTGGATTGGGCAGATGAATATCGCGTAATTGTTCGGTGACGGCCTGAGGATTCATGAACGCAATCCTACCCCGGCTTTCAAACCCAGCGCCGCCTGCAAACGATCGGTGATGACATCGCCTGTGCCGATTTCCAGCAGGGGCACGCCAATGCCGCCCAGTTGTTCCCGCAATTCGGTTTGGCGTTCCACATAATTCAGCGCGTAGTCCTTGCGCACGTTACGCACGGATGTATCGATGCGCACGTTGCGTTGGCCGTCGGTAAAACCGTAGGTGCCGGAATGCGGCAGTTGTTTTTCCAGCGGGTCCTGAATTTGAATGCCGACCAGATCGTTGTGGCGGGAACACAAGGTCATGTGCTGCAAGGTTTCCGCTTCGAAATGCAGGAAATCGCTGATCAGGAACACCAGGCTGCCGGGACGTACCACTTGGTTTAGATGGCGCATGGAATGAGTGAGGGCATGGCGACTGAATTCCAGCCGTTTGCGCTCACCGGTCAATGATTGATTGAACTGCGCCAGTACACGGAAAAAATGCTGGATGCCTTTTTTACCTTCCCGCGGCCGCAATTCCTGCACTTCACTGTCGTTGAACAGGAAGCCGCCGACGCGATCACCGTGACTGCGGCTGGCCCAGGCGAGCAAGGCGGCAGTACGGGCTGCGACCACGGACTTGAACGCTTTCTGGGTGCCGAAAAACAGGGATTCGCGCTGGTCTACCACCAGATACACGGGCCGCTCGCGTTCTTCGCGGAACAGTTTGGTGTGTGGACGACCGCTGCGCGCAGTGACCCGCCAATCGATGTTGCGCACGTCGTCGCCGGGCTGATAGATGCGCACTTCATCGAAATCGATGCCGCGACCACGGAAGGAGGAGCGATGCTGGCCCGCCAAACCCGCCAGGGATTTGCGTTTGCCACGCAGATCCAACCGCAGCTCGGAACCCTGCAGCGCCACCAGTTCGTCCATCGAGACATACACGCCGCGGAACTGGGCGATGTCGGCCCGTTCGTGCAGCAGTTTGTTCACGCTCGACATGGGGTGCACCTCAGGGCGCGGAGACGCGGTCGATCAGTTCGTCGATGATGTGGTCGGCGGTCACGCCTTTGGCCTCGGCTTCAAACGTGAGGCCCAAGCGGTGGCGCAGACAGTCGTGCGCTACCGCCTGCACGTCATCCGGCGTCACGAAATCGCGATTGTTGAGCCAGGCATGAGCGCGGGCACAGGCATCCAGCGCGATGGTGCCGCGTGGGCTGACGCCATATTCGATCCAGCCCGACAGGTCATCGCCATACGCCAGCGGATTGCGGGTGGCCATGGTGAACTGGACGATGTATTCCTCAATCGCGGGAATCATGTGCAGTTGCAGCACTTCGCTGCGGGCATCGAATATCTGTTGCTGGGTGATGTGAATCGGGTTGGCGGCGCCGTCATCGGGAACTTGCTTTTCCAGAGATTCCATCCGCGCCAGTTGCAGAATTTTCTTTTCTGACACCGCATCGGGGTAGCCGATGGTGACGTGCATCAGAAAACGGTCGAGCTGCGCTTCCGGCAACGGGTAAGTGCCTTCCTGCTCGATGGGGTTCTGTGTGGCCATCACCAGGAACAGGGGCGACAGTTTATGGGTATATTTCCCCACACTGATTTGCCGTTCCCCCATTGCCTCCAGCAGGGCCGATTGTACTTTTGCCGGAGCGCGGTTGATCTCATCCGCCAGCACCAGGTTGTGGAAAATCGGGCCGGGCTGGAATACGAAACTGGAATCCTGCGGACGGTAGATTTCGGTGCCGGTGATGTCGGCGGGCAGCAGGTCCGGGGTGAACTGGATACGGTGGAAATCCCCTTCGATGCCTTGCGCCAGGGATTTGATGGCCTTGGTCTTGGCCAGGCCGGGCGCACCTTCTACTAGCAGGTGGCCGTCCGCCAGCAGGGCGATCAGCAACCGGTCTACCAGGCGCTGCTGGCCAATGATCTGTTCGCAAAGGGATTCTTTGAGCGCAAGGATCGCGTCCCGATTCGACATGGTCTTGATTACTCCCGGAGGCAGACTAATGAGC
>DATLII010000717.1:0-7698 GCA_035539495.1 Dongiaceae bacterium | reverse complement strand
TCCCAGGTGTTCTGCGGGATCAGCAGGTTCGGGTCGACGCCCGGTACGTCCACCGGCACTTCCAGGTTCAGAATGTCGATGTGCTGGGTGGCCACGTTGTCCAGTGCACCGCTCAGGATCGCGGTGATCACGGAACGGGTGGTGGGGATGGAGAAACGCTTGCCTTTGCCGTAAGGGCCGCCGCTCCAGCCGGTGTTGACCAGGTACACCTTGGAATCGAATTCTTCGATGCGCTTGATCAGCAGTTCAGCGTATTCGTGGGCAGGGCGCGGGAAGAACGGTGCACCGAAGCAGGTGGAGAACGTGGTTTTGATACCGGCGTCGGAGCCCATTTCAGTGGAGCCGACCAGCGCGGTGTAGCCGCTCAGGAAGTGGTACGCAGCGGCCTGCTTGCTCAGGCGGGAAACAGGAGGAATCACACCGTTCAGGTCGCAGGTCAGGAAGATCACGTGCTTGGGTTCGCCAGCGCGGTTTTCGATGACGCGCTTGCTGATGTTTTCCAGCGGATACGCAGCGCGGGTGTTCTGGGTCAGCGAGACGTCAGTGTAGTCGGGCAGGCGGGTTTGCGCGTCCAGCACCACGTTTTCCAGTACGGCGCCGAAACGGATGGCGTCCCAGATTACCGGCTCGTTCTTCTGGCTCAGGTCGATACATTTGGCGTAGCAGCCGCCTTCGATGTTGAACACGCTGCCTTTGGCCCAGCCGTGCTCGTCGTCGCCGATCAGGTAACGGTCGGGGTCAGCGGACAGGGTGGTTTTGCCAGTGCCGGACAGACCGAAGAACAGGGCCACGCCGCCATCTTCGCCCACGTTGGACGAGCAGTGCATCGGCAGTACGGATTTTTCCGGCAGCAGGAAGTTCTGCACCGAGAACATGGCTTTCTTCATTTCGCCGGCGTATTGCATGCCAGCCAGCAGAACCTTGCGGGCAGCAAAGTTGATGATCACAGCGCCGTCGCTGTTGGTGCCATCACGCTCTTTGTCGCAAGTGAAGGTGGGAGCGTGCAGGATCTGCCAGGGCTCCTTGTTTTTCGGGTTCCATTTTTCGGGACGGATGAACAGGCAACGGCCGAACAGGTTGTGCCATGCAGTTTGGGTGGTGACTTTCACGGCCAGGTAATGGTCGGAGTCAGCGCCAACATGCAGGTGGGAAACGAACGTGTCGCTGTGGGTAACGTGCTCGGCAACGCGGTTCCACAGAGCATCGAATTTGTCAGCGGGGAAAGGACGGTTAACCGGGCCCCAGTGGATCTGTTCGCTGGTGCTGGGTTCATCAACGATGAAACGGTCAGCAGGAGAGCGGCCAGTGCGAGCGCCGGTCTTGGCGACGAACGCGCCGTTGGCGGCCAGTTGGCCTTCGCCACGTTTGATGGCTTCTTCTACCAGAAAGGTGCTGCTCACATCGGTGTAATTGATGGGAGCAGTGCTCGTTGCGTTTGTCATTTCCTACGTCCTCACTAACGGCTTGTGGCCGAAGATTGCTAGTGTTTAAAAACCAGAAAAACGTTGATCCGGATGGTCCCGGGGCCAGTCGGAATACGTGCTTGACGGGGTATATGGATGACCCGCTGTAAGAGCCGTTTTACCAGGATGCCTGGAATACGGCGTTTATTCTTGGGGGTCGGGAAATCCCGCCAGGCGCTGAGCCAGCCTGAATTCGAGGCGCGCATTATGCCAAACCGGCACAAAAAACGCTAAGCCTTTCACGCCGGCCGACATCCGGTTCCAGCGTCAATTCCAGGTAATTTTTAACAAATCTGCCATCTACAGCGTGAGTAAATACTCACCATGCTGGACTGGCCACGCGGTTGGGCGGCTATGGCCAGCTTTCTGATCAGTGGCGCCGGCCCGCATCCGGGGCTGGGTTGGACTGAAACAGCATGGCAACGTCCACCGGGTCGAATACGTACAGATGATTGCAGAACTGGCAAGTGACCTCAATGCTGCCCTGCTCCTCCAGAATGGCATCCAGATCCTCCCGGCCCATGCGCACCAAGGCGTCGGCGGTACGTTCGCGGTTACAGGTGCAGCGGAAATCCACCGGCTCGGGCGGGAACAGCAACACATCCTCTTCATGGAACAGGCGATGGAGCAGGGTCGGACTGTCCAGGTTGAGCAGTTCGTCGGCAGTGAGGGTATTGGCCAGCAGGGTCAGGCGGTTCCAGTCCTCGTTCTGCTGGTCTGGATCGATTTCAACGCCGGAGTTATACGGCAACACCTGTAGCAACATGCCCGCTGCCCGATTATTGCCCTGGTGCAGCCAGATTCGGGTACGTAATTGCTCTGATTGGCTGAAATAAAATTCCAGGCACTCCGCCAGGCTGTTGCCAGTGAGAGGGACAATACCCTGGTAGCGTTCTCCCCGCCCCGGCGTAATGGTGATGGCGAGCGTTGCGTTGCCCAGCAGGCTCTTGAAATCCAGGCCGGTGGTATCGCCCTTCCAGCGGGCGACGGCGCGTAAATGATTGTTGTCGGTGCATTCCACGGTGACCAGATGAACCGGACCTTCGCCGCGGGCCTGAATAGTCAGGCTGCCGTCGAACTTGAGCGTGGCCGTGAGCAGCACGGCAGCGGCCATCAGTTCACCCAGCAAGGATTGAATTTCCAAAGGATAAGTGTGCTTGGCCAATACGGTCTGGAAACTGCTGTCGAGCAATGTCCACTGGCCGCGAATGGCGCTGTCGTTGAGAAGAAATCGTTGGCTCGTATCGCTATCGTTCATGTCAGTCGTTCTGTTGGCGGAATTGAGTAATTTGGCGGCGTTCTTTTTTGTTAGGACGATGGTCCGACGCACCGGGGGTTGCGCTGCCCAGTATTTTGCGTTGCAACGCAGCTTGTTGCCTTTTTTCAAGGCTTTCCGTTGTTTCCTGATACAGCGTGGCTGCCTTGGTTGCATTGCCGCGCCGTGTGTCCAAACCGGTCACTAAAACGGTTTTTTCATCAAGGCCCTGACGCAGTCGTATGGTGGCGCCGAGTACCACTTCCTTACTGGCTTTGACACGGTGGCTGTCGTAGTGCACCTTACCACCTTCGATCATCTCCTTGGCGATGGTGCGGGTCTTGTAGAAGCGGGCCGCCCATAGCCATTTGTCTAATCGCACTTTGTCGTCATTACTGCTGTCGTTGGAGTCCATGAGTGATGCGTCTGCGCTTGGCGATGGATTGGTCATTATAAAAGGATTTGTGGGCGGAGTATGCTAAGGGCTGTCTCAGGATGAGGGCATCTTAACAAGCACAACAAAAAGAAAAGACGGAGCGGGTTCAAGATGAAGCCCTGGTGGACATTGTGGCTGCTGTTGATGCTGGTGCCGGCACAGGCAGCCGAGCTGCGACTGCAGCCCGGGCAGGAACGCTACAGCGTGGGAGCGTTTCTGCGGATATGGGAGGATCCATCGGCTCAGCTAGGGCCGGACGAGGCGCTAACACATCTGGATCGCTTCGTATTGGCCGGGGAAGAAAAGGTGACCCGCGGCTACAGCAGATCGGCCTGGTGGTTTTATCTTCCGCTTTCATCGGCGATCGCGACTGAATGGCTGGCGCATGTGGATTACAGTGCGCTGGATTATTTGGATGTGTGGCAGATCCGCAGTGGCGAAGCGCCTCGCTCCATTTTTAGTGGCGGCGATCATCTGCCATTTCCTGAGCGCCCGGTATTGCTCAGTACGTTTCTGATTCCTTTCACATTACAACCTGCCTCCTTACAACCCAGCGAGCCCGAAGCGCTGCTGATTCGTGTGCAAACCCAGGGCGCGGTGATCGTGCCGCTGCAGATTCTGTCCAAAACCGCCTTCATCGAAGATCAGGAGCGTGAGCGTCTGCTGTTGGGCGGATTGTGGGGCGGCCTGCTTTGTTTGATGCTGTACAACCTGTTATTGCACCGCAACGTGCGCGATAGGGTGTATTTGTATTACTGCGCCTACATTCTGGCGTTTGTGGCGGGGTCCATGCATCTGACCGGTTTGGGGTTCCACTACTTGTGGCCTTACGGGTTATGGGTGCAGACCGGCGGCTTGCCCATCCTGTTCCTGCTGGCGTCGTTAATGGCGGTCAATTTCTCGCGCTTGCTGCTGGACCTGAAACACCGTCATCCGCGTTTGGATCGCGTTCTTCTCGGTTATGGCTGGTTGCACGGCGCCTGCATGGTGGTGTTTCCGTTTTTGCCGTTCCAGTTGTCATTGTATTGCACGGTGGCAGTCGTGCTGAGCATGGGGTTTTTCCTGATGACAGCGGGCATGATGGCGTTTGTGAACCGCTATCCGCCCGGGCGCAACTATATGCTGGCCTGGATCTGCGTTTTTATCGCCGTGCTGATTTTTGCGCTGGAAACCATGGGGCTGACGCATGGAACATTCATTTCCAAATGGTCGCTGCTGATTGGCGCGGTGATGGAGGCGCTGCTGTTCGCGGTGGCGATGTCGGATCGCATCAGCCTGTTCAAGCAGCAGACATTGCAAGCCCAGCAGAAAGTGGTGGAGCAGGAAAAGCTGCTGCGGCTCGCTCAGGAGAATGCTAACCGGGTGCTGGAGCAGCGGGTGGATCAACGTACGCGCGAGCTGGCAAAAGTGGTGGAAGATCTGGCGCGGGTGAATGAGAAGCTGGATCGTATCAATCAGCTGGACGAACTGACGCTGGTGTTCAATCGGCGTGCATTCAATCAGCGCAGTTCTCTGCTCTTGGCCCAATGCAAGCGGGAGCAGCGCAGCCTGGCCGTGTTGTTGCTGGATATTGACCATTTCAAACGTGTGAACGATTGCCACGGCCATTTGGCGGGCGATGAATGTCTGCGTCGGGTGGCGGCATTGGTGCAAGCGCGAGTCACTCGGCCGCAGGATTTTGTGGCGCGGTTGGGTGGCGAGGAATTCGTGGTGGTGCTGTACGACACCGAAGAAGAAGGCGCCATTCACGTGGCGGAAAAAATCCGTGTGGAAATTCAACAGATGCCGATGCGATGGGAAGATCGTACGATTCATCTGACGGTCAGCGTCGGGCTTTGTTGCGGCGTGCCCTCCAGTTGGCACGAAGTGGAGCATTTCACCGGCTGGGCCGACCAGGCCCTGTATCAAGCCAAATCACGCGGCCGCAATCAGTTAGTGCGGCGGGACCTGATGACGGCATTACCCTGCAATTAATGGCCTGGCCGCTGCGACTCACCTAAATACGCCTTTAGCAGTAGTGCAAAGACGCGAGACCTGCGTTATGGTTGCGCGCTAGCACGGCTTGTCGTGCGCTGCGAATCTATAAATTCGAATATTAAAATCTGAGCAATTTGAACTTTAGAAATTCTAAAAAGGGAATTGAGCAGCGATCGCCATGAATCGGAATCGTTTATACAGCTCGTTGTTTGCACTTGCCGTGTTGGGCGTTTGCGCATGGGTCTTGCTGGCGCCGTGGTTGAGTGAGTTGAATGGATCGATAGCGTCTATCGACGTTGAATCTTCCGTCGTTGTAGAAAGCAGCCCTGTAGTTGCAACGCAAATAGAAGCAGACCAGCAACGATTTCTGCAATGGGCCCAGCGTGGCGCGGCGTTGGGTGAAAGGCCAGCGTCATTGCGCGGCACGGTGGCAGACGGCGGCATCACCGTAAACACCCAGGGTGAATTGGTACCTGACTTGGCTCTGCGCCGTCTTTTCGATTATTTCCTGGCGAGCGCGGGCGAGGAATCGCCCGACGCCATTCAAGCCCGAATTGCGTTTTACCTGCAACAGCACGCACCCCTCATGGCAGCCGTTGCAGCCTGGTCCACGCTGCAGCGTTATCTGGAATACAAAGAGGCGCTGTCAACATTGCCCGGTCATGATGGCAGTTATGACGGCATGCAGGATACCTTGCTGCGGCAGCGGGAATTGCGCGATAGCCTGTTGGGGCCGGAACTGACGCAGGCATTCTTTCAGGCCGAGGATGAATATGCCGACTTCGCATTGCAGCACAGCGCACGAGTACGGGATGAAAGTCTGAGCAGTGAAGAACGAGAGCGATTGGAAGCGGAACAGTTGGCCGCGTTAACGGAAGCCACTCGGACGGATATTGTGTCCGGCGCGATGCCAGTTCGCACCGAGCAGCAAGTGGAGAAGCTACGGGAGCAAGGTGCCGGCGAAGGCGAGATTCAGGCGCTGCGGGAACAGCAACTGGGCAGCGCTGCCGCAGAACGTTTGGCTGCATTGGATGAAGCGCGCGCAGAGTGGGAACGGCGTTATCAAGACTATCGGGCTGAACGCGATCGTATTGAAGCCAGTGCGCTGGCCAGGATGGATCGGGATAGCGCGATCCAGCAACTCCGCGCCGATCTGTTTTCGCCCCAGGAACGCAAGCGGGTGGAAGCACTGGATCGTATTGCCAGCCAACCTGCACCCGCTGCGGTGCCCTGAATACCTTTACCGCTCCGGCAATTACAAGCCCAGTAATTTCAGCCGGTTGGCCTGTTGCCGGTACACGGTCACCGGATCGGTGTCGCGATGGCTGTGCAGTCCAAACAGCTGGTCCACTTCATCCAGATGATTCATGCGGTAGGTGTCCCGCAGCACAGTTCCCAGATGGGTGGAGCAGGCGGGCACCAGACCATCATTGGGTTCGCCGATCAGTTGCCCGCTGGCGAAAAGAAAATAGTCGCCAATATCCGCCAAATGGGTGATGGGGCGATTGCCCGTCCAGGAAAAATAGCGCACGCCGTTGTCTGCCAATTCCTCCCCCTCGCCGCAATATTCCGTGGGCATGCCCTCGGGGTAGTCGGCGTTGAAGCGTTCGGTTTCAGCGGTCGTCAGCGAGAAAACGCCGGCCTCGGCGCTCTGGGGCAAATTTCCGCCAGACAGAAAATCCAGCAGATTGCCCAAGGCTCGGGTAGGACCGAACATCAGCGCATACAGAAAGGTGGAGGTTTTGCCGACGCGGTAGGTAGCATCTGCCACCGGCGTGCCCCAGTTGACGCCGCCCACGCTGGTTACTGACGCCACATACTGCGGATATACCGATGCGACATAACGTGACGTCGGGCCGCCGTGACTATGGCCGATCAGATTCACTTTTTCCGCGCCGCTGGCGGCCAGAATGGCTTCAATTTGACGGGCAGCTTGTTCGCCGCGGATCTCGGTTTGGTTGAGCGCCGATACCTGCACTTGGTACACCTCGGCGCCGCCTGCGCGCAGTTGCGCGGGAATCCGATACCAGTAATTGATGCCCAGGATGTCGTCGAAGCCCGCCATGCCATGAATCAACACAATGGGATAGTGGGTTTGGGTGTAGTCATCGGCCAGACTGCTGGAACTGAAAAAGGCGGGGTTGCAGAACAGGATTGCCAGGGCGTACAGCGCGGCTCGTCCCGGAAACCCAGCGAGTGGCTTCCGGTGGTTCATGGGGATTGTTCTCCGTGATTCTTGTTGTTGTCATGCTACCGGCGGGTGGCCGGCGCATGTCACAAGCATAGAAGCTTGCGCTGGGTAGTGAATGGCGGAGTGCGACAGCTTCTTGGCTTTGGCCCCCATGCCGCTGCTTTGTGGCCGTGTTTTATGACTTTTCTTTCGGGGGCGGGAAGATGCGGGTGAAACTATCCAGCGCGATGAATTCTTCGGTGCTGACCGGTGCCGCCCGGCTGTCCGGCTGCAAAACCCCCAGCGTGAAGGCGATGCCGGCCTGACGCGCAGACCGTAACACCGCGAGGCTATCATCGATCAGCAGGGTACGTTCGCGGTCGTAATGCACCACTTC
>DATLII010000716.1:0-3067 GCA_035539495.1 Dongiaceae bacterium | reverse complement strand
GCCAGGTAACACCGCAACCGATAGATCCGGTTCTCTCCGGCCATCTCTGGCACACCAATTACGCATTGGATTATCTCGACGGCGCCCAAATTGCATCGCTCAACGGCGAGCTGCCGCAGAGAGTTACTAACAGCAATCCCGCATGGCCTTGGCGTGACGGCACTCAATACGTGGTCGCTGATGCCGATACCGATTCCACCGCAGTTTCGGTAAGGATTACGGGCAGCAGCAATACCCGCTATGACTACGATTTTGATGGTTACGTGCGCGACGTGAAACCATCGCCGATCAGCAAGGATGTGATGCTGGCGACCTGGAGTGAAGACTCGATATCGGATGCAACCTACGAAGTGTTCGACTTGGCAAACGCCGAGTCCCTGCAGTCCATCATTGCGGAAGACCTGTTTGTTGACTGGTTGCCCGATGGACGACTGTTGCGAGTGACGGCATCCGGTCAGATTACAGCGTCCGCCATTGGCGGTGCCACTCAGGCATTGGGCGCACTGGATATTCCCGACGGTCGCGAAATCCACAGAATGTGGGTTAACGCGCAAGGTACGCAATTGGCGTTAAGGCTGGTAACGCTGGCCGTCGACGGCAGCATTGATCGCAGCGATTTGTGGATTGCAGACATCGACGGCAACAATCTTGGTCAACTGACGGATACCGGCATATCCAATTACGCGAAATGGTCGCCGGATGGAAGGCATATCGCGTTCGACACCGATACCGGCCTGACTTGCAACGGTGGTGGTTGCGTAGGGCAGTGCTCGTTGTGGTATGTCGACGCAGATGCGCGCAAAGTATTGGCGTTGGAAAGCTCAGGCGACGCCGAGCATTTTCGTGTCAAAGACAGCAAAGGGAATCAGGCGACACTGGGCTGCGAGCTGCAGGCGTGGACTGAGTAGAAGCTGGCAATTCCGCTGTAATTACAACATACGCCATGCAGTATTGTGGCTTCCTATCAAGTCCATTGATTTCCTTCAATTGACAGGTCGTTGGCTCTTCCGTTTACTGCAACTACTGTTTGCAATACGGAGCCACTCTCAATGACCACCGCCAGTTCTGTGCATTGGACTCACCTGCTGCGCGCCCACGCCCAACAACACCGGGCAGCGGCGCTGGGTTTGACGTTGGGTCTGCTGGCCGTAACGGGGTTGTTGATTCAGAGCCTGATCCAAATCGCCGGCGGCAATGCTCCGCCGGGCTTGATGTTGGCCATGATGGGGGGCTTGGCGGGATTTGCTACCACTGCTCTCGGCGCAATACCCGCACTGGTTTTGCGCGGTTTACCGCAGCGGGTGGAAGACACCTTGCTAGGCTCTGTCGCCGGCATGATGTTGGCGGCCAGTGCGTTTTCCCTGTTGTTACCGGGTTTGGATGCGGGTGAGCGCATTTTGGGAAGCGCGCCGCTGGGCGCGGCGGCAGTGGTGATCGGCATGGCGCTTGGTGTGCTGCTGATGCTGGGCTTGGATCAATTCACTCCACACGAACATGACAAAACCGGCCCTTGTGGACCCGGCCACGACGCTTGCGGCCGTATCTGGCTGTTCGTGTTCGCCATCGCGTTGCACAACTTGCCCGAGGGCATGGCGATCGGCGTTGCGTTTTCCCAAGCGGATATGGCCGTGGGATTGCCCCTGACAACCGCAATCGCGCTGCAGGATATTCCTGAAGGGCTCGCCGTTGCGCTGGCGATTCGTGGAGCGGGTTATTCGCCGTTGCTCGCTGTGCTGGTGGCGGCGGCCAGCGGTCTGCTGGAACCGATCGGTGCGTTGTTGGGCGTGGGCTTGTCCAGCGGCATGGCGGCTGCTTATCCGATTGGACTGGGACTGGCAGCGGGCGCGATGTTATTTGTAGTGTCCCATGAAGTGATTCCGGAAACCCATCGCAATGGACATCAGACGTCCGCTACCGTGGGCCTGATGTTGGGCTTTGCGCTGATGATGGTGCTGGATACCACGCTGGGCTGAGCATCAGGAACTCTTTTTTCTCTCAAGGCGTTATGTTCTTAACACGTTATGACATGCATACGGAGGTTGAATCATGAAAGGCAAGAAAGCGGGTAAATCCGCCAAGACCGCCATCGATATCGGCATTAGTTCCGATTCCCGCAAGAAAATCGCCGATGGCCTGTCTGCGTTGTTGGCTGACAGCTACACGCTCTATCTGATGACGCACAACTTCCATTGGAACGTGACCGGGCCCATGTTCAACAGCCTGCACAACATGTTCATGACCCAGTACACCGAGCAGTGGAATGCACTGGACGTGATTGCCGAGCGGATTCGCGCGCTGGGTCATCCGGCGCCGGGCACTTACAAGGAATTCGTCAAACTGGCGTCGATCAAGGAAGTGGAGGGCGTGCCCAAGGCCAACGAAATGGTGCGTCATCTGGTGGCGGCCCAGGAAGCCACTGCCCGTACGGCGCGCCAGCTGTTCCCGGTGGTGAACGACGCCAACGACCAGCCTACTGCCGACATCCTGACCCAGCGCCTGGAAGTGCACGAGAAAACCGCCTGGATGCTGCGTAGCCTCTTGGAGGAATAGCCTTCTGGAGGAGGGAGTAAGGTAGCCTGCGGCCTGTTCCCGTAGCAGGCCCGACTGTTCCGCCGCAGAGGTTTGGTTTAGCATGGGCGGCCCCGGCTCCAGGGTCGCCCGCGCGCATTTTGTGGGTGGCCACTCGTTGCCCAAGCCGCCTTTGATACCGAACCGATTGGAGCAGTCTCCCCATGAATTCCCAGTTGCATGAACAGGTCAGCCGTATTCTTGCCTCCCAGCCCGACCCGGTGTCGCGCCAGAATCTGGTGGACGTGGTGGACCTGACGGAAGTGTCCCTGAGCGGTGACACCCTGAACCTGGGCCTGCAGTTTGGTTACCCAATCAATGCCGTGAAGGAACAGCTGAAAGCAGAGCTGCCGCCGTTGTTCGCCGGTTTGGGCGCTGCCAAACTGAATCTGAAGCTGGACTGGAAAGTGAAGCCGGCCCTGTCGAAAGTGCTGGAAGGCGTGGGCAAGGTGCGCAATATCCTGGCGGTAGCGTCTGGCAAAGGCGGGGTTGGTAAGTC
>DATLII010000715.1:0-15145 GCA_035539495.1 Dongiaceae bacterium | reverse complement strand
TGGCTGTTTGCTACCGAGCAGGTCTACGAAACAGGGCAGGGCATTATCGGCGTGTACCGGCTGGATCATCCCATCCGGCGCGAGACGGAATTTTCCAGCCACGGCATGGACCCGCATCAGCTGAAATGGACCAGTGACAACGAGACACTGGTGATTGCCAACGGTGGCATCCGGACCCATCCGGCGCAAAATCGTGAAAATCTCAATCCAGATACCATGCAACCGTCGCTCACCTATGTCCGAGTACGCGATGGCGCGTTGCTGGAATCCCAGGCACCGCCGAATCATCAAATGAGCCTGCATCATCTGGATATTTCGCAGCAGGATCAGGTCGTCGTGGGTGTGCAGCATCAGGGCGCACTCACCGACGAAGTTGCGCTGGTCGGCAGCCACAAGCGTGGCAATGACATGCAGTGGTGGATGGCGGACGAAATCACCCAGTTGCGCATGCAGCAGTACACGGCCAGCGTGGCAGTGGATGCGCAAGGCGGCGGAGCGGTGGTGAGCTGTCCGCGTGGCAACGGCATTGCCGTGTGGAATATGGCATCAGGAGAACTGGTGCGGATGCTGGATATCACGGACGCGGCCGGTGTGCAGGGGCAGCCCGGCGCTCAAGGTTGGGTCGGCACCAACGGCGTCGGCGCGCTGGTGCGAATCGACGTGGGTACAGCCGCAAAAAACAAGGGCCCGCGCCTGCGGACCCTGCAAGAATATCCCCTGCGCTGGGACAATCACGCCACGCTGATATAGCCCATCAGGCCGGTTTCCATGTGCTCGATCACGTGGCAGTGGTACATCCAGCGCCCAGGATTATCCGCCACGAATGCCACCTTCACCCGCTCGTTGCGTCGTACCAGCACCGTGTCGGTGTGATAGGGCGTGATCTTGCGCTGGTTGGATTCCAGCACCGTCCAGGTGTTGCCGTGAATGTGAATCGGATGGGTGTGCGGCGTCACATTGCGCAGGTTGAAAATGTAGGTCTGCCCCAGTTGCAGCGTCGCCAACGGCTCGGGAATGTTTTGATGCGCATCATGACCCCAGGCGCGCCGGTTGATGGTCCAGAACATCGGGTGTGCTTCGCCGTGGTGATTCGCCGGTGTCACGGCACCTTCCCACTCAAACACGAAATCCAGGCTTTTCGCGTTGGCCAGATCCGGGACCGCAATGGGGTTCAGTGGCAGCGTGGGAATTTCACGCAGACCGCTCACCGCTGACGGCACGGTTTTCAGCGTCAGCAGATCGAAGAACAGTTTGCCCTTGCCATTCTGCACATGCAGGATTTCACCGGGCTTTTCTGGCGCAATCAGCGCCACATCCAGCCGCATGCCGGCGCCGATCTCGTGGCTGGTCAGCGGATGCGGCTTTTCAATCGGATTGCCGTCCACCGCGATCACCCAGGCGGGATGATTTTTCACAGCCAGTTTGTAGACCACCGTGTTATCCACGTTGGCGAAGCGCAGCCGTACCAGCCCGCCGGCGGGAATTTCCAGCACCGGTTTGTTCTTGCCGTTCACCGTTTCCCAGCTGCCCGCTGTGCCCATGCGCGCGGCATGGCGGGTGGATGTGAAGGGCGAGAAACTGCCGTCGGGTTTGATATGCCAGGTTTTCAGCGCCAGTGGCAGATCCAGATCAAACGCCACCGGTTCCGCTTCGTCTACCACCAGCAGGCCCACCAGGCCCTTGCCCAATTGCTCCACGCTGTTCATGTGGGGGTGGTACCAGAAAGTGCCGGCATCCGGCGCAATAAATTCGTAGAGGAAATCCGTGCCCGGCTCGACGGGCGGCTGGGTCAAATAGGGTACGCCGTCCATGGCGATATCCAGACGGATGCCATGCCAGTGAATGGTGGTAGCTTCCGGCAACCGATTGCGGAATAGCACGCGGAATTTTTTCCCTTGCTTGGCATGCAGTACCGGCGACGGATAACCGCCCCCAAAACACCAGGCCGGAGTAGGACCTGCGTCCACCAAATGAATCGGCGTGGGTTCAGCTGTCAGCACATAGTCGTATTGATCATCTGCGCTTTTTTCCGCAGACAGACGGGGCAGATAGGAACAGGACGCGGCGGCCATGGAGGCAGCCAACACACCCAGAAATTCGCGGCGCGACACGGTCATGGAATGGTTCCACAGCAAAGGGAAGGAAAGTATGCCAGAACGGCATCGCCAGTTGACCGGCGTGAGGTCAATAACGTTCCTTATGAAGGTAAAAAGCAGGCAAAAAAAAGCCCGCCGAAGCGGGCCATATTCGTTGGCAGAGCCAAACACTCATCAAACTCAACGTTCTTTAAACCCAATGTCCTTTCAGTCAGGTACTCTTTCAATCAGACAGTTTTTCAATCAGGCATTCGTCAAAATAGGTGAAGCGGCATTATCAGTTCACGGCCAGCGCCTGGGTAGGGCAGAAGGCGACGACATTGTCGAAATAGCTGTTTAGCAGCTTCTGAAATTCGGTTTGTACAATGGGTTCCGCCACGATTTGCATCCAGCGTGGCAGATCCAGCAATAATTCTGCCCGAATTTCCAGTGCTATTTTCGTTCCGCCGTTGGTTGGCTCCAATTGCCACACCCCGGAGATACTTGCGTTACCCTTATCGGGCAGCGCGCGCCAGCGAACGGTCTTTTGCATCGCATCAAATTCCCACTGCGATGCATATTCAACGCGGTGCTGATATTTCTGCGTGCCCATAGGCTCCATCACCCAGTAATAACTGTCGTTGCCCAAGGCCGTAATTTTCTCGACGCGGGGAAAGAAACGGCCCGCATCCTGCGGCTTGGTGAGCAATTCATACAGGGCATCGATCTGGGTATTCACCTGTTTGGACCGCTTGATTGTGGTCTTGATCTTCACCGTCATGGCCATTTCTCCTCGATTCAGATGGGGTCATTCTAGCTGCCATCGGTTGTGACGCATTGGCGCGCCGGCCAGCAGGTACAGGCAAAGCTGCAAGGGCGGGCCTGCTCCAGCCCGTTTTCGCCCGGGCATTTCGCGCCATAACCCGGGGTTTTTGGCGGATGACCACCTTGTGAACTCTGGGTTTTCAACTAACTTGTCAAATTGTAAGACAATTTTTATCCCAACCTGAACTGTCATTCCGACCATTCATTACAAGAAAACGAGGCGCCTCCGATGATCCTGGATTCCATGTTAATGGGTATGCCGTTATCTGCCCGCCGTCGTGTCGAGGCTGCCCTCGACAATCTTTCTGTCGTGCTGCAGATGCGTAATCCGCGGGTATTTGCCTCCATGGCCCCATCGGCTTTGCGTGGACTGGTGTTGAAGGAAGGCAAGCGGAAGGACGGTGTGGCGATGAAATCCACGCATCCGGTGAGCTTCGATTTCACGTATCGGTTGGATTTTCCCGAGATGGACAAACTGTACCGGCGTGCCGTGGCCAATCAATGGGACGCCGATACCGCGCTCGACTGGTCCATCGATGTAGACCCGCTCAATCCCGAAGTACCCATTATTTCCAATGATTTCATACCGGAGGCGGTGTTCGATGAATTGCCGGTACGCTTCACTCAGCAGCAGCGGCAAGAATTGAACTACCACCTGGCGGCCTGGATGCTGAGCCAGTTCATGCACGGTGAGCAGGGTGCGCTGTATGCGTCAGCCCAGGTCACCGAAAGCGTGGAATGGCTGGAAGGTAAATTGTTCGGTGGCACTCAGGTGATGGATGAAGCCCGCCACCTCGATGTCTTCCACCGTTATCTCGACCGTAAACTGAACAAGGTGTACCAGATCAATGACAATCTGTTCGTCATCCTGGACGATCTGCTCACCGACGCGCGCTGGGATTTCAAGTTCCTCGGCATGCAGATCATGGTGGAGGGCTTGGCGTTGGGAGCCTTCCGCACCCTGCATAATATGAGTGCGGAGCCGTTGCTGAAGGAATTGCTGAAATATGTGATTCGCGACGAGGCCCGCCATGTTCATTACGGTGTGATGGCGCTGAAGAACCATTTCACCCAGGCATTGTCGGAAACCGAAAGGCGGGAACGCGAGGATTGGGCCTTTGAAGTGGCGGTATTGATGCGCAACCGCTTTATGGCCCATGAAGTGTTCGAAGAGTGGTTTGAAGGCATCATCAGCCGGCAGCGCTGGAATGATATCGTGCTCAATTCGCCGGCGATGAAAACCTTCCGTGCCACCATGTTCGAACGGTTGATTCCCAACCTGGACTTCATCGGGCTCATGACGCCGCGTATTCGCCCGCATTATGAAAAGTTCGGTATGCTGGATTTTTTACGTGGCAAGAATGCCAGTCAGTTGAGCGAACATGACATGGTGGCGGACTTGCGCTGACCTCGTCCAGCAACCCACAACGCGCGCCCTCGTTCGGCAACAATTTTGCATTTAGATTGAAACCTCTAAATTAGTCTGCGATAAAGGCAACTACGAGCGCGGGTTCCTCACCCCATCACTTCAGCAGTCCAAATAAACCCTCACAACCACAACTCAGTCCTGGCGTTTTTTATGGAGGCATTCATGGCTAAGGTAAAAGGAACCGCTACCGCTGACAGAGCCCGTCAATTGGTGGAACTGATCGAGCAACAACTGCACAAGGCGCAGGAGCGGGTCAACAAAGCGCGGTCGCAACTGTCCGAGGCGCAGGAACGTTGGCGCATCAAGGCCACCGCAGCCGCTCAGGTGGCCGTGGAGCAGGCGCAGGAAGCGTATGAGGCTGCCAGAGATCTGCTGGAAGACACTCGCAAGGAACTGACCCAAGCTAAGCTCGAAGCGCAGATCGCACAATTGCGGGATAAATTCATCGATACCGAAAAACGCCTGCGCACCAAGGTGATCGAGAAAGAAGAAGAACTGCGCCATCGCTTGGAGAAAGATCTGGAGGATGCCGTCGCCAGGGCCCGCGACCAGATTGAAAAAGCCCTTCACGGCAAGTACGCCAAGAAAATCCAGGATTACAGCAAGAAAGTCGAGAACCGCGTACGCGATACCGCAAAAGCGGTGGAAAAGCGTGAGAAGGAACTGCTGAAGAAAAGCGGCCTGAAAGTGAGTGCGGCGATCGAAGAGAAAAAACCCGTTGCGCGCAAACCGGCTCCCAAGCCAAAACCCGCCGTAGCCGAAACCACCAAATCCGCCGCCAAGCCAGCCGCCAAGAAACCGGCTGCTGCCAAGAAAACCCCGGCAAAGAAAGCGAAAAAGCCAACCGCACCCACCGCCGGAGCCTGATTCCAGGCGGCGCTTAACCCAACAGACTCAACCGGTAGAACAAGGGGCGCCCACTGTGGCGCCCCTTGTGTTTGTCGTTACGCATTGCAGTCAGGATCATGGCATGAAATGGCCACTTGACTGGCGTTTCCTGTCATTGAGAAAGCGTGAATGCTAAGTCATCATCTCGTTGTCATTCTGAAACAACAGTAAAGGAGAATTCTCGTGGCACACGCTTATATCGTCGACGCCGTTCGTACGGCGGGAGGCCGCCGTAACGGCCGTCTGAGTCAGGTTCACCCTGCAGACCTGGGTGCCGTGGTGATCGACGCGCTGCTGGATCGCACCGGCATCGATCCCAACATCGTAGACGACGTGATCATTGGCTGCGTCAGCCAGATCGGTCCGCAAACCTTCAACCTGGGCCGTGCCACCATTCTGGCGTCCAAACTGCCCGAATCCGTTCCCGGCGTGACCGTCGACCGTCAGTGCGGTTCCGGTCAGCAGGCTATCCATTTCGCGGCGCAAGCCGTGATGTCCGGCAACCAGGACGTGGTAATCGCCGGCGGTATCGAAAACATGAGCATGACGCCGATTGGCTCGCCCATGGCCATCGCCGAAAAAGCCGGCATGCGCACTCCGTTCGACCAGAACGAAATCACCAAGCGTTACCCGGGCAGCACCTTCAGCCAGTTCGTAGGTGCCGAGCGCATGGCGCAGAAATACGGCGTAACCCGCGCTGAACTGGACCAGTTCGCTTACGACAGCCATATCAAAGGTGCCGCAGCCTACGAAGGCGGCCACTTCAAGAACGAAATCGTTCCGATGACCGTCACCGTGGAAGGCAAGCAGATCACGCATGAAGTGGACGAGGGCCTGCGCCCGAACGCGTCCCTGCAGGCCATCCAGGATCTGAAACCTCTGGTGGAAGGCGGTCTGATCACCGCAGCATCCTCCAGCCAGATCTGCGACGGTTCCGCCGCAGTGCTGATCGTGAGCGAGCGCGCTCTGAAGCAATATGGTTTGAAGCCTCTGGCCCGCATCCACGACATGACCGTGGTCGGTTCCGACCCCACCATGGTGCTGGAAGGCCCAATCCCGGCTACCCGCAAGATCCTGGATCGCACGGGTCTGAAAATCAGTGATATCGATATTTATGAAGTGAACGAAGCGTTCGGTTCCGTGCCCCTGGCCTGGGCCAAGGCTGTTGGCGCCGACGTCAGCAAACTGAACGTGAATGGTGGCGCGCAGGCACTGGGCCATCCGCTGGGAGCCACTGGCGCCAAGCTGATGGGTACTCTGGTGTATGAACTGCGCCGTCGCGGCGGCCGTTACGGCCTGCTGGCAATCTGCGAAGGTCTGGGCACCGCCAACGCTACCATTATTGAAAATCTGGACCGCTGATCGTCCTTCCGGCACGGCCCGCTTCTGGGCCGTGCCATTCCCAATCCGCCCCTAAGTCCCCGCCGCTCGGAACCTTTGTAAAATAATCCCGTCCCAAATGCTGAGAGCCATCTTTTGGTTTGACGGACGTACACCTATAATTCCTGGCATGACCCAACGCAGCGCAACCCATAATCCAATGAACGACCAAACGCTGTTCCAGGACACCCCCGGAGGCTACCGGCTGCGCTCGCTGAAAACCGGCGAGGAATATCCTGTCACGCAGGAAATGCTGGTGGGTCGTGAAGTGGAATGTCAGATCAGTCTCGATAGCGGCCATATTTCCCGGTACCACGCCAAGCTCAGCCTCACACCCGAGGGTGTGATGGTAGAGGACCTTCGTTCGACCAATGGCACTTTTATCAATGGTCGCCGCATTACCGCGCCGCAAACCCTGTCCATCGGCGACGAAGTGCGTTTCCACGAACAGGCGTTTCGCCTGGTGACAAACCAATCCCATTCCGGCGATGCCGATGCCACCGTGTTCCATACCATGAACACAGATGTGCGCCCGGCGGAACCGTCATTTCAAGTACGCCAGCCAGCGCGGCCGATGGTGGATCCGCAGCAGAAAACACAAATTCCCGCTGATGATGATGGCAGTGGCACCCGCATTTTGAGTCTGTCGGAATTGCAGCGGCTGGAAGGCAAGGGCGAGCGGGCGGTGAAAGGCCCGGACAATGGCAGCGGCCCGCGTTTCGTTGTGTTGTCGGCGCCCATCCGCGGCAAAGTGTTTTCCCTGATTTCGCAACAACGCAACGCTTGGCTGATCGGGCGCGATGAAAAATGTCAGTTTAACCTGAGTGATCGTACTGTGTCGGGCGAACATGCCCGCGTGCGCAAGCTGGGTGATGACTGGGTGCTGGAATCCTGTGAAGGCCGCAATCCGATTTTCATCAACAACCGTCCCATCGAGATCAGCACGTTGCAGCCGGGCGACGTGGTTCGTATCGGCCGCATGGAAATGATGTTCCGGGTGGACGAGCGCGCCATTCTCACGCCGATACCGAAGGTTCAGACAATGCTCTGGTCCCGCTTCAATCTGGCGTTGGTGGTGGGGGCGATGCTGGTGTTAGGGTTGGTGCTGGGTATTCTGCTGGTAGCTTGAGACAACGGGCAGTTTAAACCGCCCGTGTTTTTTCCAGTCCGCCAAATGCCTTGAACAGATCCTTGCACAGATGGATCAGTTCCAGCGCCATGATGGCAAAATCCTGATCGAATTGTTGCTCGCGGGTTTCCGCTTCGCTTTCGTTCGCTTGTTCGATCAGCACATCTTCAAACCGCAGCCGCTTCAGCGACAGGTCGTCGTGAATCATGCAGCGAATGCTGTCCTTCCAGATCACTGCCAGCTTGCTGCAGCGTTTGCCGGCTTCCAGCAATTGCTGCACTTCATCCGCATCCAGATCCTGACCTTTGCAGCGAATGACGTTGGCGGTGTCGAGCGGATTGGCTAACTCGCATTCGCGGTCCAGCGCGAACGGCTCCGGCGCATGCTGTTCGGTGAGCCAGTGGGTCATCACGTCAGCGGGTACATTTTTGCTGGCGGGAGGAATCACGGGCAGTGTGGACAGTGCTTCCCGCAGGTTGCCCAGAAACTCCTCGGCCTTGGTGGCGCTGGAGGTATCGAGCAGCAATAGTTTTTCTTTCGGCGCGATAAACCCGTAAATGCGCGAGGTGCGGGTGAAGGCGCGGGGCAGCAGGTCCAGCAGCACTTCATCCTTGATCTGGTCGCGTTCTTTTTTGTATATCTTGCGGGCGTCGCGCTGCTCGATGAACGCGATTTTTTCCTGCATCGCTTCCTTCACCACCGAGCCCGGAATGATTTTGTCCTGCCGCTGCGCGCACAGCATGATGTTGCCATTGCTGACATGGGTGAACATTTCATTATCGCCGCCAAGCGGGCTGACCCAGCCGAATTTAGTCAGGTCCTGGCGTCCGCAGGGTTGGAATGCGTGCTCAGCCAGCAGCGGCTCCAGTTCTTCGGGTGTCAGCTCGAAGGGTTGGGTGAAACGATAGATGCGCAGATTCTTGAACCACATATGGCGTTCCTCGACAGACAACGACCTTCAGCGACATGCATGGTCCTTGACGATATGCAAGCCTTGCGATGAGCTCCGTCGACATGGAGCCCAGTAGACCAACCCATAAAAAGGGAGCGCGATTATGAGACAATAGGCGGCCACTGCCAAGAGACGCTTACCCATGCAGTTTCTGATCGATGAGCCCGCGCACCAGCAAAGCTCCCTGACGATGGTGTTCGCCCACGGCGCCGGCGCGGGCATGGACTGCGAGTTCATGCAGTCGTTGGCCCTGAGCGTTGCTGCGCAAGGGATCCGGGTGGCGCGGTTCGAATTTCCGTATATGGCGCGTCGACGTCTGGATGGCAAGCGGCGTCCGCCGGACACGATGCCATTACTGGTGGAAGGTTTCGCTCAGGCAATTGCATTACAGGGTGGGCCGGAACACTGCGTGGCGGCGGGAAAATCCCTGGGTGGTCGGGTGGCGTCGCTGCTGCTGGCGCAAGCGGGCTGCACAGCGGCGGTGTCGCTCGGCTATCCGTTTCATCCGCCGGCAAAACCGGAGCAGTGGCGTGACAGCCATTGGCCGCAAATCGCCAAACCCTGGCTGATCGTGCAGGGTGAACGTGATCCGTTTGGTACGCGGCCGGAAGTAGAGCCCTGCGGCGTGCCGGCCCACGTACACTGGCTGACGGACGGTGACCATGATTTCAAGCCGCGCGTCCGCAGCGGTTTCAATCAGCGGCAATTGTGGCAGGAAGCCGCGCTTCGGGTTGCAGAATTCATCAAGGGGCAGGAGCAACATGGTCGAAAGTAAGCGCATTGAAGTGGAAGCACGGAAAATCTGGGGAGAGAAAACATAATGCAGCAAAAAATATTGGGGCGGATTTGCCTGTTGTTGGTTCTGCTGCTGAGCAGCGGTTGCGAAAAATTCAAGAACAATCCTGTGGATGTGAACAGCACGCCGCTGGTGGGCTACTGGCTGGGTGAGCAGGTGACTGAAGTGGAGGGCGCGCAGATTTACGATCGTGCCCTGATTCATGTCCGCAACGATGGCTATTTGCGTTACACCGTTTTGTCCTGCGGCAATCGCGATGGTCAGCTCAGCGAGAAAAAGCTGGCGCTGGATTACATGCCGGTGACTCTGCTGACCTCAGTCAAGCTGATGTTGCAGACTTATCCGCTCACGACCAAGTATGAACTGACCCTGGGTGCCTGGCCGGATCAGGGCAGCGGTGTGTGGGAAGTGGATACGATCCCTTTGCACAGGATCGAGGCGGATGCGTTGCCGGATTTTGAAGCTTGGCACTGCGAGTGACGCGCGTGCTGCCTGCCAGCAATATCAGTGCAGCACGAAATCGTTCACCAGGAACATCAGGATTTCCACCGCGATCAGCCAGATGATGATCCATTCCAGCGTGGCGGAGTGCTTGTGCTTCTGCTCGTCCGCCAGCATTTCAAACAGCTCGTGCACGGTTTCCAGTCGGGTGGACAGCACCTGGGTGCGGTTGCGGATTTCAAGGTAGTTGGCGGCGTGCTGGTAAACCGGCTCCAGCTCTGGGTATTCCCAGAAAAACTCCGGCGTGTCCAACAGATCGTAACGCACGATGATGTCGCTTTTGGTGAGGAACAGGCGGCCGCGGATTTGCGCCAGTTCCCGTCGCGACAAATTGGTTTTGCCGGTTTCCGCCAGTGTACGGGGAATCTGCGCAGTGGATTGCATGGTGCGCGACACCAGCGTTTCAAACGTCGACAGCTTGATGGACTGTGCCACGGCATGTGAAACGGCCAGCAGTTGCAGCGGGCTGGTGTCGGTCAGGTAAATGTGGTCGCGCTGGATCCGGAACTGTTCGGCGTTGATGGAAAACTGGAAGCGCTCGCTTTCCGAATCCGCATAAGGATTGGTGTGGTATTCCTGCAGGCGTTTCAGCAACGCCTCGCGCTCATCGCTGGACCATTGCCAGGTGATCACCACGCCATAGGCAAAGATAAACGCAGTGCGGCCCTCGCGATCGACCAGCAAAGCGTCGCGATAGAGTGTGGCCCGTTCCTGTTCCATCAACTCGCGGCAGAGTTCGTTGAACTGAAACAGTTCGGCGACCGCAATGGCGTAGCATTCCCCCGTTGCGGCACTGGTTGCGACATTCATCGTGGTTCACCCAGAAGTTCATGCAGACCTTCCACCAATACGGGGGTGAGGTCGATACAACTGGTGGTTTGAGGAATCGAACTGGTGCTCCAGACATGACGGATGCCAGCCTCGCGCAGGCTTTCCTCCGCGCCGGGCGCGAACAGGGCATGGGTACAAAGCGCATCCACCTGACGAATGCCGGCGTTGCGCAGGGCCTGCGTGGTTTCCACCAGGGTTTTGCCGGAACTGATCACATCGTCCACCAGAATCGCGTGTCGGTCCTGGTAATTGTAGGCCGGCAGTGTGACTTTCACCGCCCGGTCCCCAAAGCGTTCTTTGCCGGCAATCACAAAATCCAGGCCGCAGGCCTGGGCTACCTGTTCCACCCATTGGCGCGATTCGGCGTCCGGGCCTACCAACACGGCAGTATCTTGAATCTGTTGCTGGCGCAGGAACGCACCCAGCAAGGGCGCCGCGCTACGGGCCACGCTGCTGCAATAGGGCAATACACTGCTGAGGCGCGGAGTGCGGTGCAGGTGAGGATCAACCGTGACCAGATCATCCACCCATTCCGATAACAAACCGCCGATGATGTGCTGACTCACCGCCTGGCCGGGTTTGAATTCCATGTCCTGGCGCATGTAGCTCAGGTAGGGTGCGATCAATACCACCCGCTTGCAGCCATGACGGCGCGCGGCTTCGATCGCCAGCAACAATTCCACCAGCTTCGCGTTGGGATCGTTCAGGCTGCGGTAGAACAGCACGGTTTTGCGCAGTTTGACGGGCACGGTCACCAGGCTTTCGCCGTCGGGAAAACGGTGCACGCTCACCGTCGCATAGTCGCACTTCAAGGCGGCTGCCAGGGCGCGGGCCTGGGGCGCGCTTTCCTCGAAGCCCAACACCTGTTGTTTCATGCCGGCCATGGGCGAGTCACTTGGGCAGGGCAGCAGGCACTGGCTGGCGGTTGCGAACGTTGCAGGGAGATGATGGTCATGGCGGCTTCCGGTCCGGTTTCCCCTGATTCTAGGTAATCTTTCGTCAAATCACACGCTTATTGCTGTTCGAACAAAGGTTTGCCTGATCTGGGGCAAGGGGTATCGCGGTTGGCTTGCTCACGCTATACTGTATAAATATACAGTTTCGTGTCAGCATCGCAGGAGATCCCCACATGACTCAACCATTGAAAGGCCGGGGCGCCGTGAGCAATCTGGCGGGGCGTTTTGAGAAACGCATTTCCTGCATTGAGGAGGAATTCCTGCCGGAAAAACGGGAGACGCAGTTTTTCGCCGAACACGCCAAATCCATGCTCACCCAAAATCAGTCGCCGGACATTCCTTTCCTTCATTCCCTGAATCCGTATCGAGGCTGTGAGCACGGTTGCATTTACTGTTTCGCCAGGCCTTATCACGCCTACATGGAGCTGTCACCGGGGCTGGATTTTGAAACCAAGATCTTTGTGAAGGAAAACGCGGTGGAGGCGTTGCGGCGGGATCTGTCGCGGCCATCGTATAAGTGCTCACCGATTGCCATCGGCACTGCTACCGATCCCTACCAGCCGGTGGAGCGGGAGCGACGCATTACCCGCAGTGTATTGGAACTGTTGCTGGAGTGCCGTCATCCCCTGAGCATCATCACCAAAAATCACCTGATCACGCGGGATATCGATGTGCTGGCCAAGCTTGCCGAGCAATCCCTGGTGCGCGTGGCGGTGAGCATCACCACGCTGGACAACCAGACCAAGCGTTGGCTGGAACCGCGCACATCGTCGGGCGAGGCGCGGCTAAGGGCGGTGGCGGCGTTGCGGGAGGCGGGGGTGCCGGTGGGAGTGATGGTGGCGCCGCTGATTCCCTGGATCAACGATCACGAAACGGAGGAAATCCTGGCGCGGTCGGTGGAAGCCGGTGCTGACAGCGCCAATTTTATCCTGCTGCGATTGCCGCACGAGGTAGCGCCGTTGTTCCAGGAGTGGCTGCAAACCCATTATCCCGATCGGGCCGAGCGGGTGCTGTCCACCATTCGGGATGCCCGTGGCGGCAAGCTGTATGACTCGAAATTTGGTGAGCGCATGACAGGCGTCGGCGAGTACGCCCGGCTCTATTCCCAGCGTTTTCACCTGGCGTGTCGCAAGGTAGGACTGAATCACAACCATGGTCGGGGTACGGTTACTTTGGACTGCTCCCGCTTCATGCCCCCGCTGCGGGAGCGCTCATCGGAAGCCAAGGTAAATCAGAAGACAAATCAAGCAGATGACTCACAGATGAATCTGTTTTGACGTCCGTCAACCACCTTCACCGTTAGAGCGGAAAGAAATAAAAAATTACTTGTGACATAACTGTTTCGACTGTATATTGCCGCCCGTTTTCCTGTGTCCTGTAGTGTGGACGATGTCAGAGAAAGTAGTCTCGGATGTAGTGGTTGGGGGGCTTCATGGCAGTAGAGCAGTTTGAAACCGTCTCGTTGTACCTGTGTGTATCCGGCCTTATCGGCTATATGTTCTTCATCATGTATAAGCTGGCCGCGGAGTCCAAAGCTGGAAAATTAGGGACCCTCGCTATCTTTCTTACCCTTGGCCTCGGAATTTTCGGTTTTATCGCCAAGGAAGTCATGACGGTCATGATCAGCGTTTGAAAATGCGGTCACCCGAAATGGGGAACCTGGTCAAGAAATTCAAAAGGCGCCTTTCATAGGCGCCTTTTTTTATGCCTGCGTTTCTTATGGCTCAGCGTTACAGCGTTTTCAGATATTCAATCAACGCGAGACGTTCCTGATCGGTGAGCATCTCGGTGAAGTCGTGGCCCTCGTTGCCGCGGCTGAACTCGTGGGTGTTGACGATGCGGCGTGCGTCCATGTCCTTCTTGCTCAGCGGTGGCAACACCTGGTAGCCCAGCCAGAGCTTATTGCCGACCTGATTCGACAGCCAACTCAGAATACGGTCGCCAATATTGGTGGGATTGCAGTTGTAGCGTTCCGTGCCAGCGGTGCAGGGGATTTCCTCATACGTCCAACCCAGCTTGTCGAGATCGTAGGCTGCCAGACTGTAGTCGAAGCCTTTGTTCAAGCCCGGAGCTTCAGGTTCGGTCAGCGGTGGAGCCCAAATGCCGGGGCGTTCCGATGGTTTCAGCACATGCCAGACAGTGGGAACGCTGCCGTTGTGGAAGTACGGCGCGGCCGCCCACACACGCCGTACAGCGGCGGTGCGGTGTAGCCTTTGATATCACTCCAGCGATTAGGGCCTTCCAGGCGCTGACCACCACCCGCAATATCGTTGCGCAGACGCGCCAGGGTTTGACCGGGACGGCCTTGACCTTCCGGCGTCCAGTCGGGATGTAGTTCATCATAACTCCACCAGGATGTATTCCACGCAACCTTCATGGGATCGGACACCACGTTGGTACGTTCAGGATCGGTGCGGATGATTTCGATCGGTGTGGTGACACCGGCGACACCTTTCATACGTGGATCCGGCAGCATGGTGGGGTCGGCCGCATAACGTGGAGAGTACACGCCATGGCAGCCAGCGCAGGAGCCGTTGGAATCCGGTTTGGGAATGTTGTCGTTAGCACCGTTCGCCCACAGATCCTTGGTGTGGAACAGCACGGCACCTGCTTCCGCCAGTCGCGTGTCGATCTGCTCTGGATGCGGATACGCCGGCGGTGACAGCGAATTCATAAACGCATCGACGTTCTCGAAGTCCACTTCCACCGCGCGCCGTTCTTCGCCGCTGAGCATGAAGGTCGCCACTTCCAGTGCCATGGTGGAACGCACGTTGTCGGAGCTGAGCGCGCCCTTGAACAAGCGCGTCATCCAGGCGCGGGTCCACCAATGCGGTGCGCGCATTTGTCCTGCCGAGCCGTGGCCGGGAAATAGTTCCGCGCCCAATCTCAGTTGCAATGTTTCCGCATCAAAACCTACATACAGCGCATCAATCACGCCAAGTGCATTGGAGCCACCCGCATGAGCACCGAACGGGTAGGGCGCAATCGCGGGAATGCCAGCCAGACGTTTGGCGAAGTCGTTGACGAACACGCCGATGTCCATGAAGTTGCTACCGCGGCCCCAGTGGAATTGCTGGCCTTCTTCGTCGGTGCCCACGCGGGAATCGTGACAGAAGGAACAGTTCACAGTCAGCTCGCCGTTGTAGGTGCCATCCAGCCGTTTGATCATCGACAGGCCCATGGGTAACTGGCCGCTACCGCCGTCAGTAAGATTGGGATCTTCGCCTTCCAGCGGATAGGGGTTGCGGAAATCCGCTTTCACCAGACCGTAGCGTTTGATTATTTCCTCGTCGAAATTATCCGGGCGTTCCTTCAGGCCCCAGGATTTCCACAGCAGGCGGTAATTGCGTGGCGTGAACAGCTTCAGGCCACCCATGAAGCGG
>DATLII010000714.1:0-4201 GCA_035539495.1 Dongiaceae bacterium | reverse complement strand
TCAGCGCTACATCCGGTTCCGCCAGGCCGCGCTCCAGCAACAAGGCGAAATCTTCCAGCAGACGCTCCACCGTTCTGGCGGTGAACAGATCATTGTTGTACACCATCAGCAGTTCCAGCTCGGTGCCCGTCTCGCTGGCGTACAGGTTCAAATCGTATTTGGCATGCGCATGATTGTCGCCCCGCTCCAACGGCTCGATCACCAGCTCGGCCTGCGCATCCGCTTGTGGCGGCAGGTTGAGCAGGTTCAGGAACACCTGGAAGAACGGCGTGCGCGACGTATCGCGCCGCGGTTTCAATTCCTCGATGATTTTTTCGAATGGCAACGCCTGGTGAGCATAAGCGCCCAATGCCACTTCACGCACCCGGCGCAATAATTTGCGGAAGGAAAGATCGCCGCTGACATCGGTGGACATCACCACGGTGTTGATGAAGAAACCCACCAGATTTTCGGTTTCCACAGCATCGCGGCCGGCGATGGGCGTGCCCACATTGACACGCTCCTGGCCGGCATAACGGCCCAGGAGCAATTGATAACCAGCCAGCAACACCATGAACAGCGTGGCGCCCTCTTCCCGCGCCAATTGCTGCGCGGCTGACACCAACGCGGTTGGCAACAGCGCTTTCAACGACGCGCCGTTGCTGGTCATTACCGGTGGACGCGGAAAATCGGTCGGTAAGTGCAGAACCTGATGTTCGTTGTCGAGCTGGTCGCGCCAGTACTCAATGTGATTGTCCAGCACTTCGCCCTGCAACCACTGACGTTGCCAGGCGGCCACATCCACATACTGCACATCCAGTTCCGGCAAGCGCGCGGCGCGGCTTTCCAAGCCGGCGCGGTAAAACTCCATCAGCTCCGCCACCATGATGTTCAGCGACCAGCCGTCTGACACAATATGGTGGATGGCTCCGACGAACACAAAGCGGGATTTACCCGTGTCATCGTTGCCCAAGCTGATCAGGGCGCCACGAATCAGGCAATCCTGCGCCAGATTGAAACCGGTTTCGGTTTGCTTGATCGCGATGCGTCGGATCTGTTCGTCCTGCGCCAGTACATCCAGCGTTGACAGATCCACCTGTTCAAATTGCCATTGCACATCGTTACGGATGACGGCAACAGGTTCGCCGTCCTGCACCACAAAACGGGTACGCAGGGTTTCATGGCGCGCGATGATATTGCGGAATGCCTGTTCGAATACCGGCACATCCAGCGTACCGGAAATCCGCAATGCCACCGGCATGTTGTACGCGGGCGTGCCCGGATCCAATTGATCCAGCAACCACAATTGCTGCTGCACGAACGACAGCGGCAGTTTGCCGGCGCGGTCGATGCGCTCGATCGGCGGCAAGCGATTGTGTTCGGATTCCTGCAGCGTCCGCTCGATTACCGCAGCAGTGTGTCGTACTGTGGGAGCTTCAAACAAAGCACGCAACGGCAGATCAATACGGAATTCCCGCCGCAAACGTGACATCACCTGCGTTGCCAACAAGGAATGGCCGCCCACAGTAAAGAAATCGTCTTCTACCGAAATGGCATCGGAACCCAGCACTTTCTGCCAGATCGCCAGCACCGTTTTTTCCGTGGCAGTGGCCGGTGCAATAATCACCCGACCCTGCTCGTTGTCACGGCTCGGTGCAGGCAGCAATGAACGCGCCACTTTGCCGTTGGGCGTCAGCGGCAGCGCTTCCATTGTCACGAAATGCGCCGGCACCATGAATTCCGGCAGTTGTTTTTTCAGATGCGCGCGCAAATCGCTGACGGCCACCGTGCCATCCTGGAATACCACATAGGCGACCAGTTCCTTGCGGCCGGGTTGGTCTTCGCGAGCAATTACCGCGCAGGCTTTCACTTGTGGCAACTGACGCAGTGTCGCTTCAATCTCACCGGGTTCAATTCGGAAACCGCGGATCTTCACCTGGGTGTCGATCCGGCCCAGGTATTCGATTTCGCCATTGGGCAGATAACGGGTCAGGTCGCCGGTGCGGTACAACTTCTCGCCGGGGGCTCCAAACGGATCGGGGAAAAACTTGTCGGCGGTCTGCTTGGCATCCCGCAGATAACCGGGACCTACACCATCACCGCCGATACACAGTTCGCCCGGCACACCTTCCGGCACCAGACGGCGTTGCTCATCCAGAATGTACACCCGCACGTTACCGATCGGGCGACCGATGGGAATACTGTTGCCCTGATATGCATCAACATCGTCCACCACATGAATGGTCGCAATGTCGGTGCATTCGGTTGGGCCGTAGCTGTTTACCAGTTTGGCCGCGCTGTGTTGCAACCAGTGACGCAGACGGTCGAAATCAATTGGCTCACCGCCGAGGAAGATGTAACGCAGGCTTTGCAATTGCTGCAAATCTTCCGCTTCTTCCACCAGCGGATAAAACGCGTTGGGCGCGCAGTTGATCCAGCTCACTTTGTGCCGGGCAACCTGCGTGATCAGATCAGCAGGATCGTATTCATGCCGCGTCGGAATCACCAAAGCAGCGCCGGAGATCAACGGCGCAAACAGGTTTTTCTGTGTCAGGTCGAAACCGATAGCGCTGATCAGCAGCACACGATCGCGTTCGCTCAGATTGAAATCACGACAATACCAACCCTGCAGGTTCACTTCCGCACGGTGGTAAGCTGCCGTGCCTTTTGGCTTGCCGGTGGAACCCGAGGTGTAGATCACATACAGATGATTTTCGGCGGAACCCTGATGCGGCGGACGCTGTGTAGACGCTGCCAGCAACTGATCCTGCGCCTGATCCACCAACAACAGCGCACCAGCGGACTGCTGCACGCTGACATCCAGATCGGATTGCGCAATCAGCAGTTTCACATTGGAATCGCTCACCATGTATTGCAGGCGCTCGGCGGGATACGCCGGATCCAACGGCAAATAGGTGGCACCTGCTTTCAGAATGCCCCACAGCGCTTCGATCAACGCAACGGAACGTGGCAGACACAATCCCACCACGTCGCCGGAACGCACACCCTGCGTCATCAATACATGCGCAAAGCGGTTGGCCTGCTGTTCCAGTTCGCGATAAGTAAGTTGCGTGTCGCCACATAAGACTGCCGGCAGATCTGGCGTGCGATCCACCTGACGCTCGAACAGCGCATGCATCGTCAGCGTTCGATCATACTCACGGGCAGTATCGTTCCAGGCATGCAGTTGTTGCACTTCTGACTGGGTCAGCACGGAAATGCCAGTAATGGCGCCTGTTGGTTCCTTGCATACGGCCTGTAGAATTGCGATGTAATGATCGATCAACCGTTGGATGAAACGCTTCTCAAACAACCCGGTGCGATAGACCACTTCGCCTTTCAGGCCGCCATCAAACTCCACCAGGCTAAAATCCAGATCGAATTTCGCCACCACATCTTGCTGCGTGATGCCAGCGATCTTCAAACCCGGCAAAGTGAAATTTGCGTCCATCGGCACGTTCTGCAGCGAGAACATCACCTGGAACAACGGCGAATGTAGCAGATCCCGCTCGCGCACGATTTCGTCCACCAGCCGCTCAAATGGCACGTCTTGATGGGCGTACGCATTCAATGTGTTCTGGCGAATCTGTTGCACCAAATCAATAAACGGCATCACAGGCTGCACGTCACCGCGTACCACCAGCGTATTCACGAAAAAGCCGATCAAACCTTCGATGTCTTCGTGGTTGCGGCCGGCAATCGGGCTGCCCACGCTGATATCAGTCTGATTGCTGTATTTCGCCAGCAGTACCATATAGGCCGCCAGCAACGTCATGTACAGGGTGGCGCCCTGCTGACGGGTCAGTTGATTCAGTTGCGCCGTTAACGTCGAATCAATGGAAAAATGCAGCACGTTGCCGGCAAAACCGGTGTCGGCGCGACGCGGGCGGTCCGTAGGCAGATTCAACACCTCCACGCCCATCAACTGCTGACGCCAGTAGCTCACTTGGCGTTCCAGTTCGTCGCCACTCAGCCATTGCCGTTGCCACTGAGCAAAATCCACATACTGAATCCGCAGCAGTGGTAACGGTGATGGGCGTTGATGCATGAAAGCGTCATACAGAATGCCCAATTCCCGCATCATCACACCGTTGGACCAGCCATCCGACACAATGTGGTGGGCATTAACCAGCAGCAGCCAGTCGTCCTGCCGCAGCGTTACCAGTTCCACTTTGAACAGCGGACCCGCCGACAGATCGAATGCATGCTCCCGCCATTGCAG
>DATLII010000713.1:0-5175 GCA_035539495.1 Dongiaceae bacterium | reverse complement strand
TTTTACAGCGACGGCAAAAGTATTGATGGCTATGCACCGCAATCGCTGGTGAAGCCGGCGGTGGTGATCGATGTGCGGCAGAAGACGGCGCAGAACGCGGACTATGTCATCAGCGTGGACGACATCAAGGCGTGGGAGCATCAGCACGGCCGTATCAAGCGCGATTCGGTGGTGTTGTTCTACACCGGCTGGCAAGAGCGCTGGCATTCACCGCAACAATTTTTCAACGCAGATGAACAGGGCGGTTTGCACTTCCCGGGCATCGGCGGCGATGCATCCAAATTCCTGCTGGAGCGTCGTCATGCTGCTGGTGTTGGCATCGACACGCACGGTGTGGATGCGGGGCAGGACACCGCCTATGCCACCAATCTGCAAGTGTTGGCGGCCAACGGCATCGTGCTGGAATGTCTGACCCGGCTGGATCAGTTGCCGCCGAAGGGCACCACGTTGGTGATCGGAGTGCTGCGATTGCAGGGCGGTTCCGGATCACCGGTGTCTGTCATGGCGTTTGTTCCCTGAGCTAAAAGCCCGCGGCGCCAGCCTCAGTGAGTGATGGCGCCATAACGGGCCTGGATCTGGCGGGCGGCACGCTGCAGTGCGTCCGCCAGATCATGCATTCGCAGGGGTTTGGTCAGGTAATCATTCATCCCCGCAGCCAGACAGCGCTCCCGCTCCTCACTGAAGGCGTTGGCAGTGAACGCGATGATATAAGGTTGATGGGGCAGCGTTAGCGTTCGCAGTCGTTGCGTCGCTTCCAATCCATCCATGCCCGGCATGTTCACATCCATCAGAATCAGGTCGTAGGTGCGCGCCTGGCACGCACTGAGCACGCCGTTGCCGTTGTCCACCAGATCCGCCTGCAAGCCAAGCTTGCGCAGCATCACGTGGGCGATGGTCTGGTTTACCGGGTTGTCTTCCGCCACCAGCACTCGCAATGGCGGCAAGTGGGGCAGAGGGCGGGTTTCGTCCGGCAGGGATTTTTCCAGAATGGCGGGATCGTTCACATCGTCTGCCGGCAGCGTGAAGGAAAACACCGAGCCCTGACCGAGCTGACTGGTGGCCTGGATCTGCCCACCCATCAAATTCACCAGCCGCTTGCAGATCGACAAGCCCAGGCCAGTGCCGCCAAAACGGCGGGATGCGGAGGTGTCCACCTGCGTGAACGGCTGGAATAAAAGCTGCAACTGGTCCGGCGGAATACCGATGCCGGTGTCCCGCACCTGAAATAGCAGCTCGGCCTCGTCGTTGGTGACGTTGGTCATGCCCACGCTCAATGTCACGCGGCCACTGGCGGTGAATTTGACGGCATTGCCCAGCAAATTGATCAGCACCTGACGCAGACGCTGTGGATCCGCCACCACATATTCCGGCACTTCCGCGGCGATTTCACTGCCCAGGGTAACAGCGTCACTCTTCAGGCTAGGGCGCAACAGCTCCACCACTTCCCAAATCACTGGCCGTAATTCCACGCGACGGTTATCCAGTTCCAGCTTGCCGGATTCGATTTTCGACAGGTCGAGAATGTCGTTGATCATGGTGAGCAGCGACTGGCCGCTGGACTGGATGATGCCCAGGTATTCCCGCTGCTGTTCGTCCAGACGACCGAATTTCATCAATTCCGCTGCGCCGATGATGCCGTTCATGGGGGTGCGGATTTCGTGGCTCATGGTGGCGAGGAATTCGCTTTTGGCGCGGCTGGCGGATTCGGCGGCAACACGGGCTTTTTCCAACGCTTCTTCGTTGCCTTGCAATTGGTGCAGATGCAGGCGCATACGCAGCAGGTAGAGGGCCAGCAGTACCGCCAGCGCGGCGAACGTCAGAATGGCGAAGCCGATCAAGGCCAGCGCCTCATGCCGTAGCAGTCGATTGTATTCGAGCAGGGAAATTTCAGCGCCGGCCACATAGGGCGTGCCGTCACGGGATTTTAGCGGCACGAATACGGCGCGGAATTCGCCCCAATGATCGGTGTAATCCACCCAGTTGGTGCGGCCGGTATCCAGACTGGCGAGTAACGCGGGGCTGACATCGGGGTAAGGGTCGAAGAAGCGAACGTAGTCGTTGTCGCGCAATTCTTCTTCGGATGCGCTGGACGAGATCAGGTAGGCCTGGCTGTCCCGACGGATCACGGTATAGATGAAGCTAAGGCCAGCCTGCTTGTTGTAGCGGGTCAGTTTCTGAATGGCTGCCCAATCTTCTTCGCTGGTCTTCGATTGTTTGTCGATCAGATTGTCGTGGTAGGTGTCGCCCAGGATGGCGCTGGTGGCGAGGGCGCTGAAATACAGTTTGTTATTGATATTGTCGTCGATGGCCTGCTTGGCCTGGGCATACAGATACAGCATGTAAATGCCGCAGGCGAGCACATATAGTGTCGCCAGCGCGGTAAATTTCCATCGCTCCATGCGCATGTGGAACTCCTTTCCGGCTGCGGTATTCCTTCAATTTAGTGGCGAGCCCTGCTATGTCGGCGCGCAGACTACCACAGAATGCCATTGACCTGCTTTACGGTCCTATTTTAGCATTCGATTCGTCTCAGGTGCCTCGAAGCGTTCGTTACAGAGGTTAAACGGGAAACCGGTGCGCCGCATGCATGATGCGCAAGGCCGGTACTGCCCCCGCAACAGTAAGCAAATCGGAAACAGCCTATCGCCACTGTGTCACGCGCGGCATGGGAAGGCGCTGTTTCGCTGTCGTCTCAAATGTCGTATCCGACAGGATGATGGGTTTGTGAGTCTGGATACCGGCCTGGTACAGAAATCTGGGTAAATGCCTGCGGTGGGTGGGCCAGACCGGTAATCTCAGTTCCCTGCGGCGTAAACACGCTGTTCAGCGTTCCCTGAGTTGATCTGTTCTGGTGGTCCTTCCGGCGGTGTTCCCGTTCCGCTGACTCGTAGAAGGAAACTCCCATGTCCGGTTCCGCATCGTCCATCCAAACCTCTGCCCAGCCCGCTTCTGCTGCTGCCATTGGCCAGTCTCTGGTTATGTTGCTGGCAGGCGCCTGTCTGATTTTCCTGGTGGGGTTCGCGCCGGTATCGGCCGTTCACAACGCCGCCCATGACACCCGTCATGCGTCAGGCTTTCCCTGCCACTGAGGTTTAACTGAAATGCTGAAATTCTTGTCGCCCCCGCTGAGCGCGGCGCTGCTGGCTGCGCTCGTGTTGTCGCTGGCGCAGGTGCTGTGGGTGTCGCCGCTGATTCTGCAGGCTGAGACGTATGAAACTGCAGGGGCGACACCGGAGCCGGTGGCCTCCACAGCGACTGAGGAAGCTGCACATCAGGACGCTACTGTAGGGCACGATCATGGAACGCATGATCATGGCGATGCGGCCGCCGAACACCACCACGATGAATCGGAGTGGGCGCCGGAAGATGGTTGGCAGCGCCATGTGTCGACGTTTAGTGCAAACCTGTTGATGGCGGTGGGCTATGCACTAGTGCTGTGTGGGCTGTATGTCTGGCGCGCTCCATCCGGCTGGGGTGCTGGCTTGTTGTGGGGCGCGGCTGGCTATACCGCATTTTTCCTGGCGCCCGCGTTGGGTCTGGCGCCGGAATTACCGGGCACGTTGGCGGCCGACCTGGAATTGCGGCAGGGTTGGTGGCTGCTGACAGCTGTCTGTACCGGCGCTGGCTTGGCAGTGCTCGCATGGGCGCGTCCCTTGCTGAAACTGGCGGCATTGCCGCTGCTGGCGATACCACATGTAGTCGGAGCACCACACCCGGAGCATTCTTTCGCACTGGCCCCCGAAGCTCTGACCGAGCATTTCATCGTGGCAACCGCGCTGGTGAACGTGTTGTTCTGGCTGGTGCTCGGCGCGATTTCCGCTCAATTGTTCGCGCGGGCCCGGCGTCAGGATGAAGTGGCGCTGCCCGGCGTTGCTGTATGACCGAACCCGCATTCCCGCAATGCCGTGCGCTGTTTATCGGTGCGCCGGCCTCCGGCCAGGGTAAAACCACGGTGACGGCGGCGCTGGCGCGGCACTATCGCCGACAAGGCTTGCGGGTGCGGGTGTTCAAGACCGGGCCGGATTTTCTCGACCCGATGATTCACGAGCGGGCGTCCGGCGCCCACGTGTATCAACTGGATTTGTGGATGGGTGGTGAGGCCCATTGTCGTGCGCTGTTGCGGGAAGCGGCAGCGCACGCCGACCTGATCCTGGTGGAAGGCGTCATGGGTTTGTTCGATGGGGAGCCCAGCGGTGCCGATCTGGCAACGTTGTTCCGGTTGCCGGTGCTCGCGGTGATCGACGGTTCCGCCATGGCGCAGACCTTTGGCGCGCTGGCTTACGGGCTGGCCAATTTCCGCCAGGATCTGCCTTTTGCTGGTGTGGTAGCCAATCGGGTGGCCAGCCCCGGTCACACCGAATTGTTGCGTGGCAGCCTGCCGCCCGGCGTGCGTTGGTACGGCGCGTTGCCGCGAGACGCGGCGCTGACGTTGCCGTCCCGCCATCTGGGGTTGCATCAGGCGGCGGAGATTGCGGATCTTGAAGCGCGTATCGATGCCGCCGCCGATGCTTTGGCCGCCGGTACTGAACTGGATGAGCTGCCCGCGCCGATTGCGCTGGAGGCAATTGCGCCCAGCGAAATTGAACGTATTCCACTTGGAGTGCCGCTACAGGGTTGCCGCATTGCTGTGGCGTCCGATGCTGCGTTTTCCTTTCTGTATCACGCCAACCTGGATCTATTGCAGCAACTGGGTGCGGAGATCCGGCTTTTCTCACCGCTGGCAGATGCTGCCGTTCCTGACGCAGATGCGTTGTACCTGCCTGGCGGTTATCCCGAGCTGCATTTGCACACGCTGGCGGCCAACAGCAGCATGAAGCAGTCGATCCGCGCCCATCATCAGCGTGGCCTGCCGATCGTGGCGGAATGCGGCGGCATGATGCTGTTGCTGGAAACGCTGGAGACGAGCAGTGGTGAGCGGGCGGAGATGGTGGGGTTGCTTCCCGGGGGTGCCGTAATGCAGCCCAAACTGGTGAATCTGGGTATGCACGCGGTGACATTGCCGGAAGGCACGTTGCGTGGCCACACTTTTCACCATTCGTTAACGCAAACTAGCTGCGCGCCGCTGACCCACACCGAAGGCCGCCGCGGTAAACCGGAAGCGGTCTACCGTGTTGGCCGTTTGCACGCGTCCTATCTGCATTTTTATTTCCCGTCGAATCCCCTGGCCTGCGCCCT
>DATLII010000712.1:0-3683 GCA_035539495.1 Dongiaceae bacterium | reverse complement strand
GGCGTCGTCGCTTTTTACCGCGCGGCGTACGTCGTCGAGCGACTCCACGCTGAGGCGGCCGCGATAGCCGGGGAAGTCCAGCAGATCGACATCCTCGAACATCGGCTCGCGGGTTTTTTCCACCAGCGGGAAAATCAGTTCGGCGGTGAGCGCTGCGAGTTGTGCCAGCGATAAGGTCACCGGCGGTTGCAGTTCACCATTCAATGACGGCCGCACAGTGACGGTCTTGTCGGTGCTCTTGCCCAGGCGTTCCAGCATATCCACGTTCATGATGCTGTCGGCCTGCGACAAACCACCTTGCGGCGTCGCGCGCACCAGTGCATCCAGTGGTGCATACACGGTGGCGGCATGGCGCAAATCCGCCAGCGACTGCGCGAAGCGGCCGTAGGTGTCGGTCAGATCCGGAATCTCGCCCCACAGAATCGAGAACAATTTGGCGCGATCGGTATTGGCCAGGTAGGGCGCCAATTCCACCGCCGACGGCCAGTAATACCCGTTCAACTGTTTCAGCGAACCGGGGAAGCGGTCCAGCAGGTAATCCCACAGATCCACCACATCGTCTTCACTGACACCGGGCACGGCCTGATGCTGGCGCTTCTTCGCCAGCTCTTTCAGCATCTGGCGCACCTTGGTGTCGTTGTATTCGTACTGGAATTTTTCCGTGTTGAAATCGTTGAAGAAGGAGTTGGCAAGAATCTTCGCTACTTCCACTTCGCCGAACAGTTTCAATTCGAGAGGAAAATCGCTGGGGCCTGCCTGTGCGGTGCGGCTGAAGCGAGTCACCAGACCGGTCGCTTCCTTACCACCGCCGGGCGGGTTTACATGCGTGAGGAAGTCCAGGCGTTGACCGCCAAAATCGGTTTCCAGTTTGCCGTTGCTGCCTGCCGCCAACGTCGAAATCAAATAGGATTTGCCCGCTTGCGACAGACCGAAAAAGCCCACTGTCATAGGCCGGCTCGACACCGCGCCTAGTCGCCGCGACAGATTGCGCACGCGGCGCAATTTCAGAATCAGGTGATCGGCTTCGTTGTCCAGGCGTGGCGCGTTGCGGCGCACATCGCTGATCCAGTTCACGGCCTGGCCGGCGCCGGTATGCACCGCGGCCCAGTGTTGGCTGAGTTGTTCGGGGCTGTTGTTGTTTGCGCCGCTCATCGAAACACGCTTCCGCTATCGAGCCAGTATTGGGATTCCCCCAGTCCGGCATCGGACAGGGTGTTCAATTGCAATTTCAACGCGCGACTGCTGACCGAGCCCGTGTCGGATTCCACGCCGGCAATCACGAAACGTTCGGTGCCTTCGGTAGGATTATTGTTGTTGCGCTTGGCCTGCAAGCGCACTTTCAACACCCGGCCTTCCGACGCCAGCGCCTCGCTCAGCTTTTTGTCCACCACTGTAATGGTGTAGAGCGGTGCTGCTGCCCAGCGCTCGGCTGCCAGTTGGCGGAAACCAAGCCGCATGGAGCCGCGTAATTCGAACGGCGTTTCCGGCAATTCGTAATCCGGTTTATCCAGATTGATGTTGCTGTAGTAAACGTTGCTTTCCTTCACCACGTTGTTGTTGTCGATCAGACCCAGATACTTGATGGTGGAGTAGGGCTTGAACGCGGCGGAGCGGAAGAAGAAGTTCGGCAGGCGCAGACTGCGGCCCAGCAGACACAGCATGGCACCCACGGCAGCGGTGGTTTTGGGATCGTCGATGCGGCCCTGCTTGTGGAACGGATACCAGCCGCCGGTGCGGTAGTGATGTAATGGCAGAATGCGTACCGGTGGCAGCGGCAGCAGGCTGCGGAACACGGCTTGAATCCCTGGCAGACGCGATGGCCGACCGGTGAGCAACAACACGTCGCACTGGTAGCAGTGCACGATCTCGCTCAGCGCCTTCAACGTTTTGCAGATATTCATGCGATTGCCCAGGAACGCTTCGTGCACTTTGCGCAGGTTCACCGAGATCGGCGTTTCCAGAATATTGAAATCGGCCGCGTTCGAACCGAGCTGACGGCGCACGGCGGCATTCACATAATCGATGACATCCTGCGTCGGCAACTCATTACCCGCCAGCAGTTCGCCGAAGGTAAAATTGCCCAGGCTACCCGGTTCCAGCGGATCGTATTTTTCGTATTCCTTCAGAATGCGCAGGCCGATGGGGCTCAGTACCTGCAACGTCAATTGTTGCCGCAGTACCGCCTCCTGCACTTTCACCGGCTCATTCCCGATCAGGCGCGACAGCAGCGGCTGCGGATCGTTAACGCCGGCTTTTTTCAGTCCGTCGGCAAACCAGGGCACCACGAATTTCTGAATTACTTCCAGCAGAATGTCGTCGCCGGCCACCTTGAATCCGTCGCGGAAACGTTGTTCCGGCACGATGTAAACGTTACTGCCCTGGCCATTGTCGAGATGGTACTCGGTGATCACCAGGTCAGTAGTACCGCCGCCGATATCCACCGACGCGATCGACAGCCGCTTGCGATCTTTTTTATCGGGCCGCGCCAACGTGGCAAAAAATTCCTCCGGCCGACCGCCAAAATTATTCTGGGTTTCGCTGAACAGGTACACCACCTGGCCGCACGTCGCTTCGTCCCACTGCACATGAATCGTCGGCAGGGGAGGCCAGGCTTTCGCGGCGCCTTCACCTTCGATGGGATCATCTTCCGGATGCCAGCCCAGGCTTTTCCACACCAGACCCAATGCCTGTTTGGTGCGCTTAGCGAAAATCTCGCGCTCCGGTTTCGGCATGGATGGCGGCACAGTGAGAATGATCGAGCGCAAATGGCGCGGCACTTTCGCGTGGCTCAGTTTCAAACGCTGCGACGGGCTGTTGATCTGCATCAGCGCCTGCGCCAGCACTTCCGACAGCATGAATGTCATCAGCGAGCTGCGCGAATAGTGCGGATGGAATACCGGCATGCGTTCTTCCATCGGCAGTGCGTACAGCGCTTCGCCCAGTTCGTTGATCAGGTTGGCGATGGGCGCTGCGGTGGCATGCGGCTCGCTTTCCGATTTCACAAACGCACAGTTGAAACGCCAACCCGGTTCGTAACTTTCTTCATCCCACAAATAACGTTTCGGGCTCGACAGGCCAGTGGAGCCTTCGGTGCCGCGGCGGCGGCTGGCCAAGCGTCCCGCTTCACGCCCGACGCGGGAAATGGTGGGCCACTGGAACGCATCGTTGCGACCGCTCATGGCGGAGCAGTTGTCTTTACCGAACACTGCCTGGGCGAACTCCACCCGGCTTTCGAATGGCTCGGAATAAATATGGGCGGGCAGGGTGAGATCGCGCAGTTCCAGTTCGTAGCGCTTGCGCAGGCCGTCGCTTTCCTGGGGATGATCCTCGATCAGAATGCCGCAGGTGCGTGAGTTGCCCACGTCCAGCACCATGTCCACTTGAATAGGTTTGTGCAGATCGGAGTCGGTGTTGGAGATGACTTTGATTTCGGGCAGGCTCAATCGATTGCCGAGCAGGTGCAACAGGTTCAGGTAGTGAGCCTGGTGCAGCAGTGCTTTGCGTTCGTCTTCGATATCGTCGCGTTGCATACGCAGGCGAGCTTGAGCCTGCTCGGTGAATACTTCCTGCAGCCAGGCATCGATCCATTCCAGTTCCAGGAACCAGCCCACTTCATCGGCGCGATGGGCCAACGCATAGGGCAAGCCCGCCTTCACGTCGTCGATGGTGGGGGCGAGATAAGC
>DATLII010000711.1:0-7144 GCA_035539495.1 Dongiaceae bacterium | reverse complement strand
TCAAAGACGAGAGTTTCGTCCAGCAATTTCTGTCACCGCGCATGATTCGTGAGTTCAAATTCTTCTCGATTCTGGACGATGATGTGAAGCGGGAGTTGGAAATCACTGCGATTCACGATGATCCAGGCTATCGCTATATTCGGGAGAAGTTGTCGCAGCAGTACAACCTGTCGATGAACGAACCGAATATTCAGGTGTTCAATGTGAATATCCGTGGCGATCGCTCACTGACTCTGCGTCACGTGCGTCACAACCGTCGCCCGCTGGAGAAGGAATCCGCCGAGGAAGTGCTGAAGCATCTGCGTCGCCTGTGGAAGTTCGACGTGCATCTGGATTCGATTCAGGATGAGAAGATAACTGAAAGCTTCCACTGCCGTGAAAGCGGTTTTGAAGTCTCCACGCCCGACCCAGACAAGGAACTGGCGCTGATTCAGAAAGCCTGAGAATCGCATGTCTGCGCAATAAGCCTGACGAGCATCGCGCTCGTCAGGGCTCCGGATACCACTCCCCGTCATCCTGCTTGCGAATCCACTGGTGCGAATACCAGTAGAAACGCGGCTTCAGTTTCAGCGTCAGATTTTGCAGATCCTCCGCCGCCACCGGGCTGGTACAGTTGTAGCGGGAACGGCCCACACCAATGTCTTTTTTCGCGCGCACATGGAATACACCGTCCTTCGCTTTCTGCACATCTGCAGCCGCCTGCCCCGTCACATAGCAGCTTAACGATTTCACCTGCGGCGCCACGCCCAATTCCCAACGCGGGCGCACCGCCTTGCTCCAGATCGTTGCATCTGCCCTTTCTGTTTTTACCGGTAGCGGCAGACTACTTGCTTTGTGCTGGAACTCCGTCATGTCCGAATAGGCGACATTGAAAGGGAAGCGCGGCGCGAAGCCACCCTGCAACAACGCCTTGCTCAATGCGCCGGACTGTTGGCCGAAGCCCACGTAGCCCCACTCCTTCACCTTGGCGATCAGGGTTTCGTCCGCCTCGCCGTAGGGAAAGGCGAACAGACGCAACTGCTCACCGGTCTTTTCCTGCAGCAGAGTTTCGGCACCGTCAATCTGTGCCTTTATGCGGTCCAGCCAAGCGGCTTCGTCCTCCCCAGACTGACGCCGCAGCAGGTGTGCGTGCGCCCGGGTATGGCCAGCCAGCTCGGCGCCCTGGCGTTTCAGGGCACGCAGATCATCCCAGCTCAAATAGCCTTTCTGACCCTGGTCGACGAAATCCGTGGCCACGAACAGGGTGAAGGGGAAATTGTGCTGCTGCAGCACCGGCACGGCCTGGTCGCGGATATCGAGGTAAGCGTCGTCGAAGGTAATGGCCACCGTGCCGTCGGGCACCGGCTGATCCTGCAACAGCTGGTCCACCAATTTGGACAAGGGCCACACGGTGAAGCCGTTGTCCTTCAAGAATTGCATCTGGCGCTTGAACACGGCCGGGCTGACGCTGGTGGATGGAGGGGAATGCTCCGACACATGGTGGTACTGCAGCACCACACCGTGACTGGCCCCCAGCGCCGCCGCTGAAAACAGAAGATTAACCAGAATGAACAAAGTGCGTCCGAGCATAGGCGACTGACTGGTCTAAGGTGTGAGCGAATTGGTAGGATGGGCCCAGAATAACAATCTTCCAATAGTGCCCAAACAGGTATTTGACATGACTTCCATGCCACTCGACATCGAAAAGATCAACCAGATGACCACCGGCTCCATCCCGCTGGCCAAACACTGCGGCGCCAAGCTGATCGAACTGGAGCGCGGCCGCGTCAAGATGTACATCCCCTTCGAAGGCAACCAGAACCACATCGGCATCATGTACGCCGGCTCCCTGTTCACCATCGCCGAACTGCCCGGCGGCTCCCTGTTCTTCAGCGCGTTCGACGTGACCAAGTGCTATCCCATCGTCACCGAGATGTCGATCAAGTTTCTGAAGCCGGCCAAGACTGCCGTGACCGTGGAAGCCTCGCTGAGCGATGAGGAAATCGATCGCGTGAACCGCGAAGTGGCGGAGAAAGGCAAGTCCGTCTACATCCTGGAACTGCAATTGAAAGACGAAAGCGGCGAAGTGGTCGCGACCACCACTGCACGCTATCAGGCTCGCGCTCACGGGCGTTGAGAGACTGACGTTAAGCGCAGGCAAACACTGCACTGCAGTAACGGAAAAAGGCAGATTCCAGCGGGAACCTGCCTTTTTTATTGCCTTCACATTCGGCCCTGAGTATGGGATGGCTATTCGTCGAGAAGCCATCCTGCCTCCTATCTGGCGGGCATGAACACCGCTCCGATCAGGGCGTTTCCGCCTTGAAGCTGACGGAGATGTTGGTGGTCTCGTCGTCCAACGTACCCGTCACCGTGCCTTCCACCCAGACCGTGCCCCGCTTGGTAATCGTCAGAGTGCCCTGCAGCACCGCAGCGGAATCTGCGCCAATCATGGTCTGCAACGGCGCGCCATCCAAGGTCACCGTGGCAGGCGCGTTTCCAAACGGTTCAATGGCGAAACTGCCGGTGCGCAAGCTGTTGGTCAGGTTGATCGTGATCCGCAACATCTCGCCATTCACGCGAGTGGACAGGATCAGGCCTTCCTCGGTGCCGTTGTCGGTAAAGCCCACGCAGACATCGCTGGTGGCGTTGACCGTTGGAAACGCTGCCGATGACAGGGAGAAGTTACCCATGTCGTAGACGGCGTCCTTGTCCATCTTCTCAAAGTCGCGGTCGATATTGTTGTAGTTGTAGGTCAGGCTGTCGTTGCCAACGACAAGGATGTCCGCCAGATTGAAGTAATAACCTTTGAGCGCGTTACCCGTGCGCGTCAGCGCGTAATTGCGAAAGCCCAGGCCGCAATCGTTCATGGCCACGTTAGCGCCGCTGTCGACAAAAGTAGCCGCAGTGCGCTGCGTGGTGGTGCCTACTTTGGAGATCACTCGCCATAACCCCGTGAGGTTAGTGCTGCCCGTCACCGAGCGTGGTGTTTCTGCGGGAGGCTGCGTGCCACCGCCACAACCCGAAAGAGAAAGCGCAGTAGCGGAAACGAGAACGAACGGAAGAAAGGCTTTGGAAAAAGCGGATGTTTTCATGGCATGCCCTTGTCTTGGTCGAAAGTCTTGTTGTTATTGCATTAGTTATTGTTGTGGCTGATTGAAGCAATCAGATCATCGACTGTACGGGAACGGGCAAGCGGGGACTTGAATTTATGGGCCAAGCGCCTGCGCGATGCGGCCAACCCGGCGAACGGGCGGCCACAACGGCGATGTGAGGGGGTAGATCCGATGGACGGCGCCGAAGCGCCTTTAACAACAGTTGGACTTGCTGGCGGAAAAGCTCAGCGGTGATAAGGTGCTGACAGTTCGTGCACGGCATCGACGAACACTTTGGCCTTGGCCGGATCTGCATCCAACGCAATACCGTGGCCCAGGTTGAACACATGGCCGTTGCCCTTGCCAAAGCCAGCCAGAATGCGGCCCACTTCAGCGCGGATATCGTCAGCCGATGCATACAGCACCGACGGATCCAGATTGCCCTGCAACGCAATGCGATCACCTACCCGAGCGCGAGCGGATGCGATTTCATGCGTCCAGTCCATTCCAGCACAATCACAACCGGTCGCCGCGATCAGCTCCAGCCACTGACCGCCGTTCTTGGTGAACAGGATTACCGGTACCTGACGACCTTCATGCTCGCGGATCAGACCCTTCACAATTTTTTCCATGTAACGCAGCGAGAATTCCTGATAACCACGCGTGCTGAGCACACCACCCCAGGTATCGAAAATCTGCACCGCCTGAGCACCCGCCAGAATCTGTTGGTTCAGGTAATCGATCACACTCAGCGCCAGCTTATCCAGCAGCGCATGCAGCACTTCAGGCTGGGCGTACAGCATGCGTTTGATGGTGCGGAAATCCTTGCTGGAACCGCCTTCCACCATGTACGTGGCCAAGGTCCAGGGGCTGCCGGAAAAGCCGATCAGCGGCACCCGGCCACCCAGCGCGCCACGAATGGTACGCACGGCGTTCATGACATAACCCAGATCGGTGGCGGCATTTGGCACCGGCAGATCCGCCACATCTTTTTCCGTACGCACCGGCTTTTTAAAACGGGGGCCTTCACCTTCTTCGAAGTACAGACCCAGCCCCATCGCATCCGGCACCGTCAGGATGTCGGAAAACAGAATCGCCGCGTCCAGTTCGAACCGCTCCAGCGGCTGCAACGTGACTTCGCAGGCCAGCTCCGCGTTCTTGCACAGGGACAGGAAATCGCCGGCTTTGGAGCGGGTCGCCCGGTATTCCGGCAGATAGCGGCCAGCCTGGCGCATCATCCACACAGGCGTGACATCCACGGGCTGACGTAGCAAGGCGCGAAGGAAGCGATCGTTTTTCAGAGCGGTGGTGGCGGTCATGGCTGACTCTTCTTAAAAGCAGTGAATTCGGCTGTGTATAAGCAGTTGTCTAAAAGCGACTATGTGTAAGCAACTACGTGCGAGCGGCTATGCGTGGCAGTGACGCCAGGGTCGCGGGAGAGTGTAACGCCGATTGTCCGGGGATTGATCGGTATAGAAGGGATTTTTTCGTTACCCGCCGCCTGCAGCCGGCTTTGTTCCGAGCGTCCGTGTGTTCAACGCGTTCGCTACAGTGCTCGGCCCAGACTTGCATGCTGCTAGTACATGCAAGCCTGGGTGGAATCCTTACGGATCAGCGCGCAATCAAACGCCCAGGTAATCCAGAATACCTTCGGCTGCCTTGCGGCCTTCCCAAATCGCCGTCACCACCAGATCCGAGCCCCGCACCATATCGCCGCCAGCGAAGATCTTCGGGTTGCTGGTCTGAAACTGGAATTGGGCTTGCTCCGGTGCCACCACACGGCCGCTGTCGTCGATGCTGACATTGGCACCGGCAAACCACGGCTGTGGGCTGGGACGGAAACCGAAGGCGATGATCACCGCGTCTGCCGGCAACACTTGCTCGCTGCCGGGAATCGGCTCAGGGCTGCGACGGCCACGGGCATCCGGTTCGCCCAGACGGGTTTCCACCACCTTCACGCCTTCCACCTTGTCGTCACCGATGATGGCGATGGGCTGGCGGTTGAACAGGAATTCCACACCTTCCTCGCGGGCATTGGCCACTTCGCGGCGGGAGCCCGGCATATTTTCTTCATCACGGCGATAGGCGCAGACCACGCTCTTCGCACCTTGACGGATCGAGGTACGGTTGCAGTCCATGGCGGTGTCACCACCACCCAGCACCACAACGCGCTTGCCCTTCATATCGACGAAATCGGCGGCGTCTTTCTCGAAGCCCAGATTACGATTCACGTTGGACACCAGGAACGGCAGTGCCTCATGCACACCTTTCAGGTCTTCACCAGGGAAGCCGCCTTTCATGTAGGTGTAGGTGCCCATGCCCATGAACACGGCGTCGTAGTCATTCAGCAGCTGGTCGATGGTAATGTCTTTACCGATCTCAGTGTTCAGGCGGAATTCCACACCCATGCCTTCGAACACTTCGCGGCGGCGGGTCATCACCGGTTTTTCCAGTTTAAATTCGGGGATGCCGAACGTCAGCAGGCCACCGATTTCCGGATTGCGGTCGAACACCACCGGCTTCACACCGCTACGCACCAGAATATCAGCGCAACCCAGGCCAGCAGGACCAGCACCGATCACGGCGACTTTCTTATCTGTCCACACCACTTTCGACATATCCGGCCGCCAGCCCATGGCCAGCGCGGTGTCGGTGATGTACTTCTCGACGGAGCCGATAGTGACGGCACCAAAGCCATCATTCAGCGTGCAGGCGCCTTCACACAGACGATCCTGCGGGCACACACGACCACAGACTTCCGGCAAGGTGTTGGTCTGGTGCGACAGTTCCGCCGCTTCCAGAATGTTGCCTTCGGAAATCAGCTTCAGCCAGTTCGGAATGAAGTTGTGAACCGGGCATTTCCATTCGCAATACGGGTTGCCGCAGGCCAGGCAACGGTGCGCCTGCGACGCCACCTGCACCGGCTGGAACGGCTGGTAGATCTCGACGAATTTGGCGCGCCGGGTCGCGACGTCCTTTTTGTCGGGATCCTTGCGCGGCACATCCAGAAACTGGAAATTGTTGTCTAAACGCTCTGCCATTCTAACCTCTGATTTCCAGTTACTCGGGCCGGTTTCTGATGTGGTTCATCAGTTTCTGCAGATTGGCCGCCTTCGGTTTCACCAGCCAGAACAGGCCGCTGAAATCGTCGAAGTTATCCAGAATGTGCTGACCCCACGCGCTGCCGGTCACAGTGACGAATTCCCGGATCACGCCGGTCAGATGGCTGCGATACGCTTCCATTTCCTCGGTGTTGATACGGTGGATATCCACCAGTTCGTGGTTGTATTTGTCGACGAAAGTTTTGTCCTGATCCAGTACGTAGGCAAAACCACCGGTCATGCCCGCGCCAAAGTTGTAGCCGGTTTTGCCCAGCACGGTGATCAGGCCGCCGGTCATATATTCGCAACCGTGGTCGCCCACGCCTTCCACCACCGCATGAGCACCTGAGTTACGCACGCCGAAGCGCTCGCCGGCCTGACCCGCTGCAAATAGTTTGCCGCCAGTGGCGCCGTACAAGCAGGTGTTGCCGATGATGGCAGTGTCCTGGCTCTTGTACGGATGGCCACTGGGTTGACGCAACACCAGCTTGCCGCCGGTCATGCCTTTGCCCACGTAGTCGTTGGCGTCGCCTTCCAGATACAGGTTGAGGCCGCCCGCGTTCCACACGCCGAAGCTCTGGCCAGCAGTGCCTTTGAAGCGGAAGGTAATCGGTTTGTCCGCCATGCCCTGATTGCCGTGACGCTTGGCGATTTCACCGGAAATCCGCGCACCGATGGAGCGGTCGCAGTTGGTGACGCGGAATTCGAATTCGCCGCCGGCTTTTTTCTCGATAGCGGAAATTGCCGCGCCCACCATTTTCTCCGCCAGGATGCCCTTGTCGAAGGGCTCGTTGCGGGGCATGCCACAGGTTTGCGGCTTGTCGGCGGGCACGTTGTCGTTCACCAGCAGCGGCAGCAGGTTCAGCGCTTTCTGCTTGGGTGTGACGCCTTCCAGAATTTCCAGCAGATCAGTACGCCCCACCAGCTCTTCCATGGAACGCACGCCAATGCGGGCCAGCCACTCGCGGG
>DATLII010000710.1:0-15079 GCA_035539495.1 Dongiaceae bacterium | reverse complement strand
TGCAGATCGTGTCGCTGTTCCATGAGCCGGTGAAACTGGATGATCAGGGCAAAGCCAAAGTGGATGTGCCGATTCCTTATTTCAACGGCAAGGTGCGGGTGATGGCGCTGGCGTTTGGTGAATCCAAATTCTCCAGCGCGGAAACGGAAACTACAATTGCAGCACCGCTGGTGACGGACTTGGGTCTGCCGCGTTTTATCGCCATCGGTGATACCGCTGCCGCTGCGTTCGATCTGAACAACATGACCGGCGTGGCGCAGAATCTGAAAGTGGATATCAAAACCGGTGCCGGTCTGAAAGCGACATCGCAGCAGAAAACTGTTCCGTTGGAAGCCGATCGCAAAGTGACGCTGCCATTCAATATTGAAGGCGACAGCCTGGCGCAGGGCAGTGTGACCATCCGCGTTGAAGGCGAAGGTTTTGCGCCGATCGAGCGGGAATGGAAAATCGGCACGCGGCCGGCGTACCCCGCTGAAATCCGCTCCGCCAATGCGGTGCTGGACCCGAGTGCTGAATTCACTGTGCCACGCAATCTGTTCAATGATTTGCATGGCGCCAGCACGGAGATGCTGTTGTCGGTGGGCAATCGTGCCAACCTGAATCTGCCGCAACATATCCGCGATCTGCTGCATTACCCCTACGGTTGTCTGGAGCAGACCAGCAGTGGTGCGTACCCGTATGCGTTCGCTACCGAGCAGAACCAGGCCCGCTTCAATATGACACCGGTGACCGCCCAGCAGCGCGCTGAGCGCATTGATGTGGCACTGACCCGGATTGCCGGCATGCAATCCAGCAACGGTGGTTTCGGTTTGTGGGACGACACGTCGCCGGAAGAACATTGGCTGACGGTGTATGTCACTGATTTCATGCTGAACGTGCAGGAGCAAGGCTTTTCCGTGCCGCCTACCATGCTGGAAAAATCGCTGGCGCGCTTGACGGAATATGTGAATCGCACCGGCAGTTTGTTCGAGCAGCGTTACAGCGACGACATGGATCACTACCGCTTTGCTTATAAAGCCTATGCGGCCTATGTGCTGGCGCGGTTGAACAAGGCACCACTGGCATCGTTGCGCACCTTGCACGATCAATTCCGCAGTCACAGTAAATCCGGTTTGCCGCTGCTGCATCTGGGTATCGCGTTGCAGAAAGCCGGTGATCAGCCGCGCGCGGATCAGGCGATCAAAGAGGCGTTCGTGAAAGCGCGTGGCGATAAAACCTATCTGGCGGATTACGGCAGCCCGGTGCGCGACAAAGCCATGATGATCTATCTGCTGCTGAAAAATCAGATTCACACCGAGCAGGCGTTGGCGTTGAGCTACGAACTGGCGGCGGATCTGAAGCAGGAACAATACCTGAGCACGCAGGAGCGCAACGCGCTGTTCATGGCGGGCGTGATGCTGGAATCCACCACCGGCGAAAGCTGGCTGGCTAAGCTGAAAGTGGGCGATGTGGATGAATTGCTGTCGCAATCCGGTAATGCTTATCGCAAATTCGAAGGTTCGACGCTGCAGCAGGCCATAAGCATCAGCAACACGGGCAACGGGCGTCTGTTCGCGTCGGCGCAGGTGTCGGGTTATCCGCTGGTAAAACCCACGCCGGTGGAAGACAAGGGCTACCGCATCCGTCGTCAGTATTTCGACGCTGAAGGTAAATCCATGCAGCTGAAAGATGTGCGCGGTGGCGAACTGGTGCTGGTGCATCTGGAAGTGGATTCCGATGTAATCGCGCCGGAATCGCTGGTGGTGGATATGCTGCCCGCCGGCTTCGAACTGGAAAACCAGAATCTGGAACACGCCGTGAAGCTGACGGACTTCCGCATCGAAGGCAAAACCGTGCAGGAGTTGCAGGGCTACGCCAAAGTGATGCACCAGGAATACCGCGACGACCGTTATGTGGCGGCACTGGATGTGCGCTGGGATCGCGGTCACCTGTTCTATCTGATGCGGGCGGTGACACCGGGTGAATACCTTGTACCACCGCCTTACGTGGAGGATATGTATCGGGCAGAGCGCCGTGGTGTGGGCGCCACCATCGACAAAGTGAAAGTGTTGCCGCGTTGAAACGGTAACGAGCACCGATCCAAGTTGGACTGCATCGCAGGGTTGAACTGAACGTGAACACAAGGCAACAGGATCATGTCTTTAGCAACGCACACCGTTCGCCACAGTGGCGGACGGTGCTGCGCACGCTAGTGGCCAGTCGGCTGCGCGTTGTATTGAGTGCTATCGCACTGACGGTTGTGCTGTTGCTCGTGCTGGATAAACTGTTCCCGCTCAATCTACCCGAGGACGACAGTCTGTTCGCCCGCGTCGTCACCGACAGCAGCGGCCGCCCGCTGCGTGCATTCCCCGATCCGCGCGGTGTGTGGCGTTATCCGATTCAGTTGGAAGATGTATCGCCGCTGTATGTGGAAGCCTTGCTGACCTATGAGGATCGCTCTTTCTGGCATCATCCGGGCGTGAATCCACTGGCGTTGACGCGAGCTGCATTGCAGGCCACGTTGAATGGTCACGTGGTGTCTGGCGGTTCCACCATCAGCATGCAGGTGGCGCGTTTGCTGCACCCGCATGCGCGCACGGTGCCGGGCAAGGCGTACCAGATTTTGCGCACGTTGCAATTGGAATGGCATTTGAGCAAACGCGAGATTCTGCAGCTGTACCTGAATATCGCGCCATTCGGTGGCACTGTGGAAGGCGTGCAGGCGGCGGCCTATGCGTATCTCGACAAACCCGCCAGCGCACTTACGCATGGTGAAGCGGCATTATTGGCGGTACTGCCGCAAAGCCCCACCCGTATCCGTCCCGACCGCAATCCCGAACGGGCTCAAGTTGCTCGTGACAAAGTGCTGGACCGGATGGAAAAACTCAGCGTGTGGGATGCGCGCACGGTGATGGATGCGAAGCAGGAAACCGTGTACGCCAGCAGCTTGCGGCCGCCTCAGCATGCGCCGCTGTTGGCGGAAACGTTGGTGCAACGTCATCGTGATGCGCGTTTGATTCGCAGCACCATTGACGGTGATTTGCAACTCAATCTGGAAGATTATGTCGCGCGTTATCGCAATGTACTGCCGGAACAAAGCTCCCTGGCGGTGTTGGTGGTGGATAACCGTGACATGCGCGTGCGTGCTTACGTGGGTGCGGCGGACTTCGGTAACCAGTCACGCTTCGGTTATCTCGATATGGTGCAGGCGATACGGTCACCCGGTTCCACATTGAAACCGTTTCTGTTCGCGCTGGCACTGGAACAGGGTTTGATTCACTCCGAATCATTATTGCTGGATGCGCCGCGTAGCGGCAGTGATTATCGTCCCGGTAACTTCAGCGGCGGTTTCAGCGGCCCGGTGTCGGCGACGGAGGCATTGCAGCGCTCTCTCAACGTACCGGCGGTGGATCTGTTGGAGCAGTTGGGTCCGCAGCAATTTGCTGCGCGATTGCAGCAGGGTGGATTGAAATTAACGATCCCGGGCGACCAGAAGCCTGGGCTGGCGGTGATTCTTGGCGGTGCCGGCGCCACGCTGGAACAACTGGTGACGGTTTACAGTGCGTTGGCGCGGAACGGTCAGTCTGCACCGCTGCGTTATCGCGAGGATGATCCACTGCGCGAGCGCTTCATGCTGGATCCGGGTGCCGCCTGGATCGTGTGGAAAATGCTGCAGTCGGCGCCACGCCCTGACCGTCTGCACACGCTGCATCAGACGTTGGGCCAATTACCAATCGCCTGGAAGACAGGTACCAGTTACGGTTTTCGCGATGCCTGGTCCATTGGTGTCAGCACGCATTACAGCGTGGGCGTGTGGGTTGGTCGGCCCGACGGTACGCCAATGCCCGGCCATTTTGGCGCTGAAACCGCAGCGCCATTAATGTTTGATATCTTCCAGCAGATTGATCGCAATGGTGGAACTGAACCTGAGCAGCCCAGCAGCGTGAGTCAGCGCGCGATTTGCTGGCCGCTGGGTACCGATAATGCGCGCAATACACCAGCCCAGTGCGAGCAGCAGCGGGTAGCCTGGGTGCTGCACGACACCGTGCCGCCCACGGCTCACGGCGGCCGCAATCCATTGCCGTTGTGGGTGGATACCGTCACCGGGCTGCGTGTGACGCCGTTGTGTGACGGCGTGCAGGCGCAGGCACGCGATATCGTGCTCTGGCCTGCGGCCATTGAGCCTTGGCTGCCGGGATCGGCTCGGCGTGCGCAACGGATTCCGCCATTGGATGCGCGTTGTCATGAAGATCAGCCGCTGTTGCTACCGGCGCCGCGGATTTTGGGGCTGGAGGACAACAGCCGCCTGACTGCGCTGGACGTCGATGCCCTGCCGACTGTGGATCTGAGCGTGACCGGTGGGGTGGGACAGTTGCAGTGGTACATCAATGGGGAATACAAATTCAGCAGTAAGCCTAACCAGAACGTGCGGCACCGTTTTGCTGGGCCGGGGCGATATGAGATTGTGGTGGTGGACGAGCAGGGGCAGACGGACCGGCGCCGAGTGAAGGTGGAGGGGGCGGATCTGGCCTATCATTAGGCTATCGGGAATTTGGATTTACGCTATTTATTAGGCCGTTGTCGTTCCAGAAATGCAGTCCCTCCTTCTGCTCAAATTCAAGCTCCGTGCCTTAAGGACTCGCTATGCGCACTAGCTATATTTGGCGACGGACTACAGAACCTGTAGAACAGCACAATGGTTAAATGTAAGCGGTGTCAGGTAAACGGGTTCAGGACCGTTTGCGGCCATGGATGGCCGCGGACGAGCGCACAGGGAGGTGCTTGTAGCGTGTCCTGAACCCGTTTACCTGACGCCGCGCGGCGGACTAATAGAATCTAATCGCACACGGAACGAAGCACATTCACCATGCTGCTAGTCCGAATGGCAACACCAAACGATCTGCCAGGGCTCGTCAAACTGGCACACACCTCCGGCGGAGGCCTCACCACTTTGCCGCTGGACGAAGACGTGCTTGCCCGCAAATTGGAACGCGCCGACCAAACCCGCCAACAACTGCAGCATAACGGCGACGGCCTGTTCCTGTTCGTACTGGAAGACACCGACACCGGCACCATCGTCGGCACCAGCGGTGTCGAAACTTCGGTCGGCCTCACCCAACCCTGGTACACCTACCGCGTCGGCACCATCGTTCACGCATCCACCGAACTCAACATCTACCACCAGTTTCCGCTTCTTTTCCTCACCAACGACCACACCGGTTGCTCCGAACTCTGCTCCCTCTATCTGCACCCGGATTACCGCCGCCACCAGGCGGGCGGACTGCTATCAAAATGCCGTTTCCTGTTCATCGCCAGCCAGCGCCATCTATTTGCCGCCAAAACCATCGCCGAATTGCGCGGTTTCATCGGCACCGACGGCACCTCTCCCTTCTGGGAAGGACTTGGCCGCCACTTCTTCGATATGGATTTTTCCGACGCCGACTATCTTTCCGCAGTCAGCAACAAACAGTTCATCGCCGAACTCATGCCGCGTTACCCGTTCTACACCCGCTTCCTGCCGCAATCAGCCCGCGATGTCATCGGGCGCGAGCACAATGAAGCAAAACCGGCGCGCGTTATGCTGGAGCAGGAAGGTTTTCGCTACGAAGGCTATGTCGATATTTTCGATGCCGGTCCCACGTTGGAAACTTATACCGACAACATTCGCGCCGTGCGCAAAAGCCAATCTATCGATTTGCAACAAATCACTGCGCTCACCACGCGGCCATTGTTGCTCGCCAACGCCTCCCGCACTGATTTCCGCTGCGTGCTGTTACAGGCGAACCCATCGCCCTGGCATTGCCATGATCCGTCATCAGCCTGGCCGGCATTGCAACTGGGCAATACTGAGCATGCGCAAACCGTAGCGCTGTATGGTCAAGGACACGCACCATGAATCAGGCGAAAGAGTCGCTCTACATAAATGGTCAGTGGATTGCAGGCGAAGGCGAATCCATTGTCTCCATCGATCCGGGCAATGGCGAATCACTGTGGCAAGGCCGCGGTGCCAGTGTGCAGCAGGTGGATCAAGCAGTTCAGGCAGCCCGCGCCGCATTTCCCGCCTGGCGTGACGCACCTTTAGCGGCCCGCATTACATTGCTGCAAGCATTCGCGGCAGAAATAAAATCCCGCCAGACCGAACTGGCAACATTGATCAGCCGCGAAAACGGAAAACCGTTATGGGACGCGCAAACCGAAGTGGCAGCGGTCATCGGCAAGATCGCTAGTTCCATCGAGGCCTTCCAGCAACGTACGGGTGCTCATCAGAAAAATACGGCGCAGGGCGAATTGATTCTGCGTCACAAACCGCACGGTGTAGTGGCCGTGTTCGGCCCTTTCAATTTTCCCGTTCATTTACCCAACGGACACATAGTGCCCGCGTTGCTCGCAGGCAATTGCGTGTTGTTCAAACCGAGCGAGCTGACGCCAGCCGTAGCCGAGTTCACGTTGCGCTGCTGGCAAGCCGCAGGCCTACCGCCCGGTGTGTTGAATTGTTTGCAAGGCAGTCGAGAAACCGGCGCCGCATTGGTCAACCACCCGCAGTTGGACGGACTTTTCTTTACCGGCAGCGCACAAACCGGCCACTATCTGCATCAGCAGTGGGGCGGACAGCCGCATAAAATTCTGGCGCTGGAAATGGGCGGCAATAATCCGCTGATTGTTGAACCCGTGCGTGACATCAATGCCGCTCTGTTCACCGTGCTGTTTTCTGCTTTTGTCTCCAGCGGCCAGCGCTGCACCTGCGCGCGTCGCTTGCTGCTGCCGGATTCAGCCTGGGGTGATGATTTTTTCCAACAACTCACGCAACGCAGCAGCGAAATATCGGTGGCGTATGGTCTCAGCCAGCCGCCGCCGTTTATGGGTTCTGTGATCAGTTCCGATGCAGCGCGCCATCTGCAGGACGGTATTCGTCTGTTGGAATCCCTGGGCGGCGATATCCGTTTGGCGCCGCGTTTTCTCAACACCCAACAAACCCTGATGACACCGGCGCTGATCGACATGAGCCGGGCTCAGCAGATGTTGGATGAAGAGTTGTTTGGCCCCGTGCTGCAGGTATTCCGTTATCGCGATCGTGACCATGCCATCGAGCTGGCCAACGCAACCCGGTTTGGTTTAGCCGCCGGATTGATCAGTGACGACACCGCCGCGTTTGAACACGTTGAGCGTCATCTGCGTGCCGGCATCGTCAATTTCAATAAGCCACTTACAGGCGCCAGCAGCGAAGCGCCATTCGGTGGCATCGGCGCCAGCGGCAATCACCGTCCCAGTGCATTCTACGCCGCCGATTACTGCGCCTATCCCGTCGCTACGCTGCGTAGCGATTCGCTTCAACTGCCTGTCCAACTGCCACCGGGATTGCCCGCATGTCTTATATCGAAGTGAATTTCGATGGTTTGGTCGGGCCCACGCATAATTACTCCGGGCTGTCGTTCGGCAATCTGGCATCCACCCGCAATCGTGAGGCGGTGTCGAATCCCCGCGCCGCCGCGTTGCAGGGTTTGGAAAAAATGAAGTTGCTGCTGGATCTGGGAATAACGCAAGGTGTAATACCACCTCAGCCTCGCCCGCATATGCCGGCATTGCGTCGCCTGGGTTTCACCGGCACCGATGCGCAGGTATTGGATAAAGCCTGGAAAAAAGCGCCCGATCTGTTTTCCGCCTGTTGCTCCGCGTCTCCCATGTGGACTGCGAATGCTGCTACGGTGGCGCCATCCAGCGATACGGTCGAGGGCAAGCTGACCTTCACGCCCGCCAATCTGCTGGCGAATTTTCACCGCAGTATCGAAGTCGACAGCACGCGTAAAATATTGCAGGCGATCTTCGCAGACCCCCAGCATTTCCAGATCAACGACGCATTGCCAGGTTTCGCTGGCTTGTCTGACGAAGGCGCTGCCAATCACATGCGTTTGTGTGGCGACGATAATGGCAATGGCCTGCATATTTTTGTCTATGGCGCGGAAAATCATCGCCCGGGCCCGATCAGTCAGCGCTTTCCCGCGCGACAGACGCTGGCCGCCAGCCGCGCAGTGGCTCGCTTGAATGATCTGCGGGAAGACCGCGTTATTTTTGTACGCCAGAATCCGGAAGCCATCGATGCCGGCGTATTTCACAATGATGTGATTGCGGTGAGCCATCACACTCTTCTGCTGTGCCACGAGCGCGCGTTCGTCAATCAATCGCAGGTGCTAAGTAGCCTGCGCAGCCTGCAATCGGATACACCTCTGCAGATCATCCAGATTCGTGACAGCGAATTGCCGTTGGAACAAGCTGTCAGTAGCTATCTGTTCAACAGCCAAATCGTCACAACGCCATCCGGTCAGGATTGGCTGATTTTGCCCAGTGAGTGCGGCGAAAACGAAAAGGTAAAAGCGGTGCTGGACCGCATTCAGTCGGAATACCCCAAATTGCAGGGCTACCATTTTGTCGACGTGCGTCAGAGTATGCGTAACGGCGGCGGCCCTGCCTGTTTACGCTTGCGGGTGATGATGAACAAGCAGGAAATCCACGCCCTTAACGAACGCGCCTTGTTAACACCGCAGCGCTACCAACAATTGAAGGATCATATCAGCGCCACCTATCCGGATCGGCTGCAGCTGGAGGATTTACGGGATGGGTCGTTGTGTGAAAAATTGCGGGACAGCGTGCGCACGCTGTATGCCTTGCTAGGGCTGCCAGAAAATCTGGCGGAAAACTGAAAGAAAGCCAGACTCAGGCATCCACCTCACCTTCCTCCAATTCCTCCGGCAGCGCCTCACGCACATTGCGAATTTCCACTTCAAATATCAGCGTCTGTCCCGCCAACGGATGATTGCCATCCACGGTCAGGCTGTCGCTATCCATCGCAATTACACGTACCGGAATTTCACCGTCTTCGGTATGCGCCTGCAGTTGCATACCCAGTTCAATTGCCGCGCCAGCGCCGAACGCATCACGCGGCAACTGCTGCACCAATTCCGCATCGTGCACGCCATACGCCTGCTCCGGCGTCAGTGTAACAACGCACTTGTCGCCGCTCTCGCGCCCTTCCAGGGCCTGCTCCAATCCCGGCAGCAGATGACCGTGGCCGTGCAGATACAAGAGGGGAAGTTGACCGCGCGAACTATCCAGTTCTTCTCCCTGCTGATTCTTCAACACATAGTGAAACGCGACGACGTAATCGTTGGCAATCCGCATGGAAATTCAGCGCTCAAATAAGACGAAAGGGCGATGCTGAGATTATCAGCCATCGCCCATCGGTGTTAGACGGTTTGATACGTCATGCTGGAGAAGTGGTCGGCGCAATGGAAGGAATGGGCCAGTTCCCATTCTTCTGGCGTCAGTTGGCCGTAGGAGAAGTGCGGGTGCAGTGCGCCGGTGAAATTCTCGAAATCGCTGCAGGAATTGCGCAGGCGTTGGAATGCATCTTCCATCGGACCTTCCGTGGGAATTTCCGGCGCGCCGGGTACAACAGCGCCCAAATCATGGCTCATGTAACCCTGCGCTTTGAAGGTGTTGAACGCCAGTTTGGCCACGGCCTGCATGGCGGGCGGATCCAATTGCGGGTAGCCGGTCATGGAGTATTCCATGCTCTGCGCCAGGTGGTTCAGGATCTTGTACAGCGACCAGGGCTGCTGCAGGGTAACGGGCTGATTCACTTCGATCAGAGCCAGTTCCACCAGAATGTCATTGATGGTTTTGAAGCGCAGAGCGCGGCCGTTGTTGCTGCAGCCAGCCAGCAGCGGGCTGAAGCCGGCAGCCAGGGCCACGCCGGCGGTGAGTTTCAGGAATGCCTTGCGGGACATGCCTTTTGCGGAAAGCTGTTCAGTGGAATCGGTCGGGTGCATAAGGACATCGCTTTTTTAGGTTGTTATGTTTTTGGAAGCCGTGATCGGGATGGTGCGCGCAATATGACATGTTCAAACCGCACAAACATCAATCGACTCTATGCTAAAAGGCGCGGCCCCCGGGTGCCCCATCCGTAGGGAGGGGTCACTGCCGGAATCCAGGCTTGGGTGGTTTCAGGGGGTGGGTGCCAGTAACAATCCGGCCCGATCCCCTACAGGCACCTGACTATTGGCAAATAGCAGGGCACAGCCGTCCGTAGGGGTCTCCACTAGACTATTCCCATTCCGCGCGATGGGCGTGCCGGCAGGGAAGGTCGCAAAATTCTCGCCCTTTTCGTCCACCAGAAATTGGAAGTCTGACGTCTGTTTGATGAGATCAACAGCAACCTGATAAGTCTGTAAATGCGCGTTGCCTCCGGGCAAGTCGGGGCCCGTCAGCAGCTGGCGAAGTAATCGATCCAGCGGTGCGGCGGCTGATGTGCCGCTACCCGCGATGTCGCCACATTCCAGCGTAAAGCTGGCATAACCCAGCTTGTTGCAGCTGAAATTGGCGAAAGTGGGCGCGTGCGCATTCTGCTGCACCAGGGCGGTGAAGCCAGCTTGGGCCAGGGTAGCGGGCCAGCGCGGATCATAAGGGGTCGATCCTGGTTCAGGATTGTAGGGTTGTAACGCAAAGTGAGGGTGGCGTGACGGCTTGATGGTAGCGTGCAAATCCAGGTGCCAGCCGGGCCCGTGCATGTCGGCGAAATCGCGGCAGTGCTGTTCCAGAGTCCGCACCCGTTCCCCCTCGTAGCCGGGCACCCGTTGCGACGATCCAAACAGGCGATTCAGGTTGTGCTTCAGGTAGCGCCGCTTTTCCTCCAGCGCCAGCAGGTTGGCGAAGATCAGCAGACAGGGGCGGGCCAATGGCAGGGTGCGGGCCTTCAACTCATCCAGCAATTGTTGCAGCACCTGCACCGGCGCCAACTCGTCGCCGTGTACTCCGCAGGACAGAATCAAGGGCGTCGCTCCAGGCCGACCCCTGCCCCGTTCCATGTAAACGCCTTCGTCCCAATGCTCCATCGCGACTTCCCTGAAAAGGTCCAGTGAATTACAGCCTTGATTGTAGGCCAGTCGTCGGCGCGGGAGGGTCCCCCAATTGCTTTTGGTTCTAACCGGGAGCACAGTCACAATCAGCTGTTACGCTGATAGCGCTCAACCTCAGGCCCTGCTTCGGGTCAATGATGCTGTATAAAAAATGAGCTACAGTTAACAGATTCCAATCGTTTTCTGCCGTGGGTGGAATCGAGGCATTTGATGAAGTTGCGTTATCTGGTGTTGGCCGGCGCCATGGCCCAGGCGGGCCTGGCACACGGAATGGGCCTGGGGGAACTGGATCTACAGTCCTACTTGGGGAATCCGTTACAGGCGGATCTGAAGGTGTTGACCCCGGGGGATTACGATCAGCAGGATATCCGCGTTCGCATCGCCCGCCCCGAAGTGTATGAACAGTTCGGTATTCATTTCGACTCTTTCCACAATCAAATCGATTTCAGCGTGCTGTCCGCGCCTGGCGGCGAAATCCGCGTGCAGGCCGTCAGCCGTGAGCGGGTGGTGGAGCCGTTCCTGGATATCGTGGTGGAATTGAGCTGGCCTCAAGGTACCACTTACCGTCGATACAGCCTGCTGCTGGACCCACCGGCCTATGCTGCGCGTTGGCGCAAAACATCCCCCACCGCCAAGCCGGTTGAGGAAGCGGCATTGGCCATGGCTAAGCCGGCCCAGATGCCTAAATCTGTGGTATCCAAGCCCGTCACAACCCAGGCTTGGTCGGCGCCACAATCTCGGCCCCAGCGGCCTGCTACCGCTGCCGTCGACCGTTCCACTCTCAATGCAGTTAACACTAATGACGCTCACGCTTATGAAGCCCGTCCTTATGAAGTTCGTTCCGGTGATTCGCTTTGGAAAATCGCCCGGCGCTTGCAACCGGGTTCCGGCGAGTCTTTGACGGCGTTGATGCAGCGTCTGGTGGCGGCCAACCCTCAGGCATTTGTGGCAGGTGATCCAGATCGATTGCGTTTGGGTGCCACTTTGTATTTGCCAAATACTATTGAAGGAGCGCCGGCGCAGACAACCGCTGTTGCCGACAATGCGTCCCACTCTGCGTCTGTTCCTTCTTCCTCTCGCGTTCCAGCGCCAGTCGCAGAAATACCTGCGGCTGTCGCACCCGCCGTTCCCCGCACACCAGCGGTGGATCTGCAGGCGGAACTGGCATCGGCCCAGCAGGCGACTGTGCCGGAAACCACAGAAGAAATTCGCGCCACCCTGGCCCGGTTGCAGCAGGAAAAAACCGAGCTGGTGCAGTTTCAGGATCAACTGAAACAGGAAATGGTGAATGTGCTGGAACGGCGCGTCGCCGTCACCGAAGCCTTGCAGCAGATAGAACAGAATCATTCCGCATCGACACAACCGGTTTCAGCCGCTGCAGAACCTGCGTTGGAAACGTCATCCGCCGAAACGCCGACAGCCACTGCCGCACTCGCAGCAGAAAAAGTAACGCTGTCGCAGCTGCTGTCGCCACACAAAACCACCGCTCCGCGCCTGGAAGCGGCTGCCATGACGGGACAGGATCTGCTGCCCCGGGATGCCAGTGCACGCAATATGTCGAACTTGCTAGTGGCGCAATCCGGTCCCAGCCTGTGGTATCTGGTGGCAATGTTGCCGCTCGGTTTGTTGATTGTGTTGCTGGGTATGCGTTCACAGCGCGTGCACCGCATTCGTCAGTCAGAATCGATGAAAGATGGCGAGCTGTATGAACTGGTGTTCGGTTCCCGTCGCGACCGCAGTCGGTCGGATTCGCCGGAGCAAGTGCGGCAGGCGCTGGAGCAGATTCGTGAAAAAGCTGGCCAGGGCCAGGCCGATCAGTTCAACGCTGACACGCACCTGAACGAAATGGGCAATTCCGATCAGAGCGTCAGCCGCGACGATCTGAAACAGATGATCGATCTGTACATGCTGTACAGCCAATATCAGAAAGCGCAGAACGTGATTCTGACGGAAATTTCCAAACGTCCGGGTCGTGCTGATCTGCGTTTGTACCTGATGCAGGTGTACGCCGCCATGAACGACTGGCAATCCTTCGACGATCAGCTGGAAGTGTTGCGTCGCATGGGCAATGCGCAGTTAGTGGAAGAGGCGATGAAGCTGCGGTCCAGCGCACCACGTTGATTGAAGCGTGAATCGATTGAAGCATTCATTCATAAACTCGATCCGATAAGACTGAAGCAAAACAAAAGCCCCACAAACAAAAAGCCCCATGCGTTGGCACGGGGCTTTTTGCTTTTCGGGGCTTCTTACTTGAACCGTGATCTTTACCGAGTGTGCATCATTTCCGCACTTTCAGCTCAAACCACTCGTTCTCTTCATCCCAGGGGAAGAAGCCGTTTTCCACTTTGGCCAGGCGAGTGGACAGTTCCGGCATGTGACGCACCAGCACTTTGGTGAAGGTCACGTTGTCGATCCAGTCCAGGCCTTGCTGGGTGTAGATTTCCGCGCGGTAGTCTTCAGTGAAGAAGCGGTCGGCCAGCAGGCGGCGCGATGCCATGGCGATGAAGATCTGGAACGACGTTTCACCGAAGCCATAGCCGGGCGGACGGTAGCCTTCTGCATAGGAACCGATCATCACGTCGATTGCTTCGATATCGTTGTTGTAGATCTGACGCAGTTTCTCAGCCAGTGCAGTATCGGGCGTGATGTCTTTGAAATCCTTGATCGGGTTCAGGCCGATCTGACGGCGGAATTCGTTGTAGCGGGGCAGGCCACGCTCGCGGTCACGGATAATGTCCACGGCGCCCAGGTCAGTCACCGCCACACCCGGTTCGCGGGTGAAGTTCTGCAGCATCTGCGGATAGTTGTTCAGTTCCAGCAGGCCCGGATGCGTGCGGCCGAAGGAATAGAACAGGTTGGTCAGGCCATATTGACCGGTGACTTGAGCGGCGCCAGCGAAGCTTTGGCTCAGCAGCGAGCTGTTGGCCAGAACCGCGTCGTTCGAATAGTTGCGCACTTCCAGGCTGTCACGCAGCAGCGGGTGCATGCGGTAAACAGCGGTGAATTCCTCGGTCAGACTGAACGGTACGTTGGCCAGATCCTTGGGTCCACCCATGATGCCGTCAGTGGCGGGATCACCCAGACGTGGTACCCACATGGGCAGAATGCCGCGCCAGTTGGCGAACATGGCTTCACGCAGCGTGAAGTTTTTCAGGATCGCCGGTGTCCAGTCCACAGTGTGGATCTTGGCCATTTCGGCAGAGTTGATCAGGCGCGCGGTCTGGAACAGACGCTCGTCATTCCAGTTCGGGTAGCTGGTTTTCAGCATGTCGGCGATGGCATTGTGTTCCTTCACGAACAGCGTGTGCAGCATTTCCAGGCCCACCCACCAGTTCTTGTTGAAACCGGTGACCGGCAAGCCACTTTGCGCTTCCATCGGCAGACGACCGTTCACCAGAATCATTTTGCCATCCTGGAACGAACGCAGTTTGTTTTGCTGGGTTTGATTGCTGCCGTAAATCTGCGAGCCATCCCACCATGCGGTGTTTTCGTTCAGGTAGGAAGCTGGGCGGCCATCGTTGGGGTTTTTGGTGGGGTCGGCAGGGGTGCGACCGATCGGCATGGTGCCATCGCCACTGTCGTGGCTGTCACCGCTAGCGACGGGTACCGGGATCGGATTGCTGTGATCGCGATCGCCGTGTTCGAACCAGTCGTGAATCATGAACTGGATCCAGGCCGCGGCCAGATAGTTCAGGAATGGCACTTCACGCACACCGTTAGTGCGGGTCAGCAGCTCTTTACTGACCGTGCGCGGATTCGGATTGAGCAGGTTATCAGTGTCCTGCCAGCTGTAATCCGGTTGAATGTTGCGGCCCATGCGCATGCCGGCCATGCCCATGGCGGGCAGGTCCAGATCGTTACAGCGGCCGTCCGCGCTACGATAAATCATATCGTTGGCGCCACAGGACACAGTCGGCCATTCGCCGGTGGCATAGGTGTCGAACAGGTTGTTTTCGAACAGCTCGCAGCGGATGCTGGCCAGCGTTAACAATCCAATAAGTGGACCAAATATCCACCATTTAGCGTATACACTCATAATTGCTCCACTCGGGTTTTTTATAATTATTGAAACGCATTGCCAGAGAACCACGTAAACGTGCTCTCGATCCGCTAGAGCATAATGAGTTGGATTAGTGGCATCGCCGTACATTGGTAGGGGCCGTATGGGTGGGGGGAAGGAGGGGCAAGGT
>DATLII010000709.1:0-8395 GCA_035539495.1 Dongiaceae bacterium | reverse complement strand
CGCCGTCAGGCCGCTGCGGATCAACGCGGAAAGCACCCGCAAGGCCGCGGCCAGCAGTATCACCAGCCTGGGCCGCCCCTTGCGTTGCTTGCTCCACGCATCGGTGATTCCAGCCCGGTATTTCCGCTTAGCCAGCCATTTCAGATTGGCCCGGCTTGCGGGAATGGCTTCATGCACCAAGGCTTCCGCGCACTTGCGAATTTCAGCACCGCGCAACACCGCTTCATGAAAGAAGATGGTATCCGTCCCACCCGCTAGCGGATTGCTTTCATCAAACCGCAACCCCCAATTCCGGATCATAGACACCGGCACCAACACATTATTGGTTGCACAACTTTCGATCCGTTCCCCCGTCCTGCGGGTCTTTATCTTGTACACTCCCCGAATCTCCGGCGGTGTGTCTGCCGGCAACTCCGGGATGACTTCACCCGACACGATAATGTTCCCACCCTGTGCCTGCTCGTATTCATAAAGCCGCAATAACCAGTCGGTTCGCACCCATTCGTCATCATCAATGAACGCCAGGAAATCGCTACCCAACTGATAGGTCTCATCTAAGGCTCGGTTGCGGGCCAACGGGATACCACGACGCGGCTCGGAAACATAACGAAGGGGGAACGGGAACCGCTCAGTCAAAGCACGAACGGCGCCTTCCGCGGACCGATCGCCATCATTGTCCACCACAGTTACCGTCACGTGCAGCCCCTGGGGCACCTCGACTCGACCGACACTCTCCAGGCATTGGACCAGCAGCTTGTCTCGCTTGCAGGTACAGATACAAATATTGATGGATGGCATCGAGGTTTTTCACCTGTGGCGGCGAGGGTTGAACCGGCGGCAAGTGTACACCAGCCAGGGTTCTTGCGGAAATGCGCGACCCGGCGGGAAAATTGCAGGTAATTTCGTGCAACGGTCCGCCCGATAGATTTTAGGGCCGATGCCGTTTATTCTTGACCGGCCAGATGTCCCGCATGTCACCGGCGCTCCCTGGGAGATACCGAAATCATCCACTCAGGAACAGCGTCCTGACACGACAACAGCGGTCAAACCGTTCAATTTCAAGCGCATCAGAAAGGGAAAATCATCGTTATGAAGATCACCGTATTCGGCACCGGCTATGTAGGACTGGTCACGGGCGCCTGCTTGGCGGACGTAGGCCATGATGTACTGTGCGTGGATGTGGATGAGAACAAGATCCGTAAGCTGCGGGAAGGGGTTATCCCTATTCACGAGCCAGGCATTGATGAAGTGGTGGCACGCTGCCTGTCCGAAGGCACGCTGAAGTTCACCACCTCAGCCCAGGAAGCGGTTGCACATGGCACCGTGCAGTTCATCGCAGTAGGTACGCCGCCGGACGAGGACGGTTCAGCCGACCTCAAATACGTACTGGCGGTAGCCAAGACCATTGGCCAGTACATGACGGACTACAAAGTGGTGGTGGACAAGTCCACCGTGCCGGTCGGCACTGCCGAGAAGGTCAAGGCCGCTGTCCAGGCCCAGCTGGCAGAGCGTGGCGCCAAGATCCCCGTCGACGTCTGCTCCAACCCGGAATTCCTCAAGGAAGGTAACGCCCTGGAGGACTTCACCAAGGGCGCCCGGATCATCGTCGGTACCGATTCGGATCCGGTGGTGGAATTGATGCGGGAGTGTTATGCCCCCTACAACCGCAACCATGACAAGATGATGTTCATGGACATCCGCGCCGCCGAGCTGACCAAGTACGCCGCCAACGCGATGCTGGCCACCAAGATCAGCTTCATGAACGAGATGTCCCAACTGGCCGAACGCCTGGGCGTGGACATCGAGCAGGTCCGGGAAGGCATCGGTTCCGATCCCCGCATCGGCTATCACTTCATTTATCCAGGTTGCGGCTATGGCGGCTCCTGCTTCCCGAAAGACGTGAAGGCACTGACCCGTACAGCCCAGTCCATCGGCTACACGGCTGAACTGCTGGACGCGGTGGACGCGGTCAACGAACGGCAGAAGTCCATTCTGTTCGAAAAACTGACCCGCGCCTTCGACGGTAACCTGAAAGGCAAGACGGTGGCCGTGTGGGGCCTGGCGTTCAAACCCAACACTGACGACATGCGCGAAGCGCCCAGCCGGGTGCTGATGGAGGCCGTTTGGGCGGCTGGCGGCAAGATCCAGGCGTTCGATCCGGAAGCCATGACGGAATGTGGCCGCATCTACGGTGAACGCTCCGATCTGGTGCTGTGCGAGAACCGCAAAGATGCCGTAGCCGGTGCCGATGCCCTGGTGATCTGCACCGAATGGAAGACCTTCCGCTCCGTGGACTTTGGCTGGCTGAAAACCCAACTCAAGTTCCCCATCGTGGTGGACGGCCGCAACCTCTACCGCCCGGAAGACGCCAAGGCTGCCGGCTTCCTGTATTACGCGGTTGGACGCGGCGACTCCCTGGTCCACTGACCGTCTCGGCCGGCTCCTTCTCGGGGCCGGCCTATTCCCACTCTCTTCGCTTGAATAAGCAGAACCACCGCATCGGACGCCCTCATGCCCACGCTCCCTTCCGCTGATCGCCCTCTTCGCATCGTTCAGGTGCTGCCCGCACTGAACGAAGGCGGCGTCGAGCGAGGCACGGTGGAACTGGCGCGGGAGTTGGTGCGGCGGGGGCATGAATCCATTGTGATCTCCAGCGGCGGACGCCAAGTGGAGCGGCTGCAGCGGGAAGGCACCCGTCACATCGAGATGCCGGTGCACCGCAAATCCCTGCTGTCGCTGCTGCAGGTCAGACCCATGCGTCGGCTACTGGCGGAACTGAAACCCGACATCGTTCATGTGCGTTCGCGCGCTCCCGCCTGGATCGCCTGGCTGGCCTGGCGCAGCATGCCGGCCGCGACTCGTCCGCGGCTGGTGAGCACTTTCCACGGCCTGTATTCGGTCAACCAGTACAGCGCCATCATGGCCAAGGCCGAGCATCTGATCGCCATCTCCGACTGCGTGCATCGCTATATCCTGGAGAACTACGATGTGGCGCCAGACAAGATCACGCGGATCTTTCGCGGCCTGGATCCCTCCGCTTTCCACGGCGGCGCCTGCACACCCGAGTGGAAAGCGCAGCTGTTCCGCCAATACCCGGAATTGAAAGACAAGCGTCTGATCTTGATGCCTGGCCGGTTGTCGCGCTGGAAAGGTCAGGAGGCATTCCTGGATATGATGGCAAAATTGGTGAAAATTAGACCAGAGTGCCACGGCCTGGTGGTGGGCGATGCTGAGCCCACCAAACAGCATTACCTGCAGGAACTGCACGACCAATGCCGGCAGAAGGGACTGGATTCCGCGGTGACCTTCCTTGGGCATCGCTCTGACATCCAGTCGTTTTACGCTCTGGCAGACATCACGTGCCACATGTCGAACAAGGCCGAACCTTTCGGTCGCACTGTCCCTGAGGCCCTGGCCTGCGGCTGTAAAGTGGTGGCGTTCAATCGCGGCGGTGCCAGCGAATCCCTGCAACATTGCTATCCGCAGGGATTGGTGGAACCGGACAACACGTTGGCTTTCGCCCAGCGCGTGGCGGAACTGCTCGATCAGCCTGCGCAGATCAAATTACCGTCGGAATTCTTCCTGGAACATCAGGTGGAGCAAACGCTGGCCGTGTACCGCGCGTTGCTGGCCCGCCCCCGCTGATTCACCTGGCTTTTAACAAGCCCGACACGCCTGCTTGCCGACTTATGTGCGCAATGCTCGTCGCTGCGCGACTGTGCGGTATAATGCGGCGCTTTACCGGTGCGCCATCCTCCAACCTGCGAGATCCCGCATGAGAGTACTCAACGTCGCCTACCAGCAACTCCGGCGTTACGGTCAGACCCGCGTCAGTTGGGCGCAGAAATTGATGTTTGGTTTGATCAAAAACGACCACTACACCGTGTCGTTCAGCGACCGTGATGTGGCGGCCTTCGAAGCGCCGCTGGGTATTCGAGATCTGGGCCACAAAAAAGCCAATCAGAAGCTGCTGGAAATGGTGAAAGCGGTGGAGCCCGATCTGGTGATCGCCGGTCATTGCGACATCATCACCAACGAAACCCTGCAAGCGATCAAGAAACTGAATCCGAATTGCCCCGTGGTGCACTGCAACAACGACCCACTGTTCGTGCCCAGCAACGTGGAGCGCATCAAACACCGCGCCAGCGTGGTGGACGCTATTTTCATTTCCACCGGGCGTCGTGAATTGAAAATATTCGAGGGCATTGGCGCTCGGGTGTATCACATGCCCAACCCAGTGGACGCCTCCATTGAAAATCTCAATAACGCGGTCTGCACCGACCTGCCCATCGATTTGCTTTTTTGCTCCAACAGCGATGATTTCACCAAGCGTCTGGAAATGGTGAAATATCTGAAAGATCAGCTCGCAAGCGAAATGAATTTCAAAACCTACGGCAATTTCGGTGAACCACCGGTATGGGGTCGAGATTACGACCGCGCGCTGGCGCAAAGCAAAATGGGCCTCAATTTCAATCGCCAGGAAATTCATTACTGGTATTCGTCCGCGCGCATGGCGCAGTTGGCGGGCAACGGAATTCTGCAATTCACCCACGCCAATTTGAAATTTGATGAACTGCTGCCACCGGAAAGCGCGGTGTATTTCAAAGAAACCGATGATCTGCTGCGCAGCATTCGTGAGTTCCAGCACGACGATGCCAAGCGCCGCGCCTGGGCGACCCGCGCCCGCGACTTCTTCCACACCGAAATGAATTCCAAATTGTACGCGCAATACATTCTGGAAGCGTCGCTGCAGATCCCGTTCTCTCATGATTACGTCTGGGCGCGCGACATTCATTTGAACGGCACCATGAAATGACATTGACGCTGCAAACCCTGGAACCCTTTGCACGGGGAGGCAATCGCCTCTGCTTCGTGCATCCGGATTTTCCGGATCGGGTGATCAAGGTGCGGCGGCCGGATTTTTCGCTGGAAGAACGGCGGCGGCGCAAAGGGTTTCCGAAAAATTTGCGCCCGCTATCCAGCTTTGATGATAGTGCTGAAGAAAATCGTGTTATGCGCGCACTGGACCAGCAGTTTGGTGAGCCGTTATACCAACATGTGAGCCGCTGCTACGGGTTTGAAGATTCCGACATGGGGCCGGGATTGGTATCGGAACTGGTACGCGACGCCAGCGGGCGCATAGCTCATACCCTCAAGCAATACATCTGGGAAAATGGTTACGACGACAACGCGCGCGCGGCCGTCACCGCATTTTGCGCACACTGGGAGTCGCTGGGCGTGCCGTCGCGTGATCTGCTGCTGCATAATCTGGTAGCGCAGTGCAATGCACAGGGCATCATCACCCGGCTTGTTGTGATCGACGGTTTGGGTAGTGCCGGCGTGATCCCACCTCGTTTTCTACCAATAAATTATTTGCGCTACAAAGCCCGGCGCAAAATCACGGATCTGCATCAACGTATTAAACAACTGCTATCCCAGCGCGGGCAGGAACAATTTCCCGGCTACCACGGCCTGTTATTCCACGATGGCGTGAGCCCGAGTAAACCGGCTGACACAGCACCACAAAACCGGCCCACACGATGACGGAATACTGATCTCATGACCACAACCCCCCTTCGCATCGCCCAAGTGCTGGCTGGCGCGGAAAAAGGTGGCGCGGAAAATTTTTTCGTGCGGCTGGTGAGCGCACTGGGCCAACGCCCAGAATTGCAACAGAAGGCATTTATTCGTGGACATGAGCACCGACTGGCGTCCTTACGTGACAATGGCGTGATCGCCGATGGTTTCCGTTTCGGCAGCAAGCTGGATTTGCTGGGAAGCTGGGCATACCGGCGCGCGCTACGGGATTTCCAGCCCGACATCGTGATGACCTGGATGGGACGCGCCAGCAGCAGCACGCCGGCGGGTAAAGGCCGGTACGTGCTGGTGAATCGATTGGGACACTACTACAACCTGAAATATTATCGCCATGCTGATTATTGGGTGGGTATCAGCCGCGGTATCTGCCAACACCTAATCGATGGTGGCATGCCGAAGGACCGCGTGTTCTACATTCCCAATTTTGCTGACGAAACCCCGGTACAACCGATCCCACGCGATAGTTTCAATACACCGACGGATCGCCCACTGATTCTGGCAGCTGGACGCCTGCATGAGAACAAGGCTTTCGACGTGTTGCTGCATGCACTGAAGGAATTGCCGGGCGTTACTTTATGGCTGGCGGGATCGGGACCTGAAGAAGAAAATCTGAAACGGCTCTGCAGCCAGTTGGGTCTGGATGAGCAGGTGCGGTTTCTGGGCTGGCGCAACGATGTCACCACACTGATGGCATCGGTGGATCTGTTCGTGTGTCCGTCGCGGCATGAAGGATTGGGTTCCATCGTAATGGAATCCTGGGCTCATCGCTGTCCGATCGTTGCCACCAATTCCCAGGGGCCGGGCGAAGCGATTACAGATGGTGTCAGCGGATTGATTACGCCAGTGGATGACGCTCACGCTCTGGCGTTAGCGATTCGTCGGGTGCTGGATAGTGAGGCGCTGCGGTTGTCACTAATCGACGGTGGTAGTCAGGTTTATGCTGAAGGTTATTGTCGGCAGCATATTGTGGATGAGTATGTGAAGCTGTATCAGCGGATTGGCCATGCAACAGGCTTAACCGGTTAACACCCCGCCCGGTAAACCTGCGCTGGCGGTCTTCATGCAATCACCGGATTCGTTGGCTCTTGCCCAGTTTCCCTTCAGGCTTCACGGTGGGGTAATAGGCGCTGTAGTGCTTGATGTAGTGCAAGCGTCTTCGAATGCTCCGATACAGTTTGTTTAGGTGCCAGAGGATGGTCACCCACGGCCGCTTATCCAGCTTGCCGGCGGTTTTTATGATGCTGGAGTTATGCATCTGCTCGTAAATGGCATGTGGCTCGACGCTGAAACAGTGCAGGTCATACAGAAAGAAGCTGTCGACGACTTTGTCGATGGGCATGTAAATCGCAGCGCTCGCATCGATGATTTTTTTCATGCCGGTGCGATTCAGTACGTAACCCTGGCATCCCAGCGCGCCGCGCTCCGGCCGGGTCAGCGTATAACCTGAAGGTAATTTTTGCAGCAGCTTCCGCTTGCGGATTTTCAGCGTCATCAACCGGACCAAGTGGAAATCTTCACCCAATTGCACCACATCCTTGATCAGGTCTCCCAGTCCGGGCTCTGCAACCACATCATCTTCGAAAATACAGACGTGGGAATGATGCTGCGCATAAGCCTGTTTGATCAGCCGCAGATGTGACAGGTAACAGCCGACTTCGGAGGTGGTGAGTCTGGCCTTGCGATAGATCAAGGCTTTGGTCTGGGAAACCCGTTCTCCCGCGTCCAACGCCGGCATCTCGCGACGGCCATCCACCGCGGGGAACATTTGCGCATCGATACCCGCGTCCTGCAGCGTATTTTTGAGATTCTGTGCGGTTTCGGCGCCAGGGTTCAGCGAGATTATCCAGGCATTAATCGGCATCGGGTGTCTTGCTTTGGCTGGTAATAGGAAAGGAGTATTGGTTGCCCAGGCAGAAAACCACGGCGCTGCAGACCTGGCTGTAACCGCGGCCAAGTCTGCGACTTTGGCCAGGGCTTGGCAAGCGAGAGACCCATCAAGTGCGGGAAAAGAGCGTCAGCAACCATTCCGCCGCCCGATCCGCTTCCCACAGTTTGGCGGGTGGCACCGGCAATGGCTGGTGAAGATCCCACTGCGCGAAATCCTGCACCCAATTTTGCCCCAGCAGTTCATCCATGTTCTTCACCACCCGGGATTGCCGCAGCGGCTTCAGATCCAGCAGCCCGGTGGGTGCGCCCGACGTGATGCCCTCATACACCATCGACACGCTGTCCCGGGTCACCCAGAGCTGGCCCGTGGTGTCGAGCTGCTGCTTGATGAAACCGCGCTGAGTATCACGCCAGGAAATCAATTCCAGATTGGCGATGCCTTTGGCTTTCAGCGTCGGTAAAAAGGCATCCGGCGAGCGTCGCGAATCTGTCAGCGTCCAACGTACACCGGACTGCGCGAGGCAGATTTTTTCCACCTGATGGATCACCTGGGCGTCATCCCAGCCGTAGTGCTCGTTGACACCACCAATCAGAAAAGTACCGGTAGCGGAATCACGGCCTTCGTAGCGGGGAATCACCGGATTCATTACTCCGGTGGTGGCCAGCACATTGTCACGCCGGGGCGGATTATCGTGTCGTGGAGTGATGTTGGCATCGAACAGGGCCGGCGGATAGGCGCCCTTCATCAGCATGATGGCTTTGGCGCGAAAGATGCGCTTCAGCAACAGAATGATCCGGTGGGTGCTGGAACCGGCGCCCAGAATCCAGTCCGGCGCGGGCAAGTGCGACATCACCCGACGCCGCAGCAGCACATCCAGAAAACTGATCTGCAGATCCACTACCGGTAACC
>DATLII010000708.1:0-4666 GCA_035539495.1 Dongiaceae bacterium | reverse complement strand
GCAATGTGGCGTAATCGGAACAGGAAATACCCAGAAAAACGCCGGTATTGCTGCCACTTAAGGAATCCGGCGCGCAAGCAGCAGACTCCAGCGCTTCCCACGCCACTTCCAATAGCAGACGCTGCTGCGGATCCAGCCGTTCCGCTTCCTTCGGCGCAATACCAAAAAATTCCGCATCGAATAAATCGATGTCACTCACATATCCCTGATAGCGGGAATTAATTTTGCCTTTAGCGGCGGGATCAGCGTCGTAAAAATCATCCATGCGCCAGCCACGCTGATCGGTGACTTCTACAACACCGTCCAACCCATTACGCAATAACTGCCAATACGAATCCGGATCTTTGACATTGCCGGGAAAGCGGCAGGACATGCCAACAACAGCCACAGGTTCATGACGATCGTGTTCCAACTGTTGCAGCTTTTCCTTCAGTTTCGCAATTTCGATGGAGGCTGCCGCCATCAATTGCGTATAGTCAACCTTGCTCACGATCCCACTCCTGCTGCCGCAACGACTCGTCCGATGACATCACCAACACCGTCCAACCTATACCGACTCTTTCGCACGGCTCCGGTTTACCCGCGAAGCGCGGCATTGTGCGATTCCAACGAAAAATCAGCGGCCACGGTGCGCATCCACTGCGCACGCAGCAACATCACAGCGGATTTTTCCACCGTGATATGGATCGGCTGACACGAAGCAAAACGTTGGATCGGAGACGGTGATACTGCAAAGTTGCACCATGATGAACATGCGTCGGTGTTGGATTGTCATCAGGCTTGATTTGCGCGCAGTGTAAGCAACGACAGACCGACTCGTACATAGATCAAATATACTAAAGCGGTGCAATGACAATGGCGTTTAATCGCGCAATCGGATCTGTGTCCGCATTTTGTCTACGCTGCGCACGCACAATGTGAACACCCTCTGGAATGCAATAAATCGATGACGCTATCGTCACGGACGGAAAGAAGGCATATCAAAAATCGCTAGCAAAAATTTCTGAGACAGACTAGAGCGAATACCTCACTTTACGTGTCAGACGTAACATTTTTTTACAACGCATGTCTCCCTTTTGCTATATCGTGACTTCAACCGACCAATGGTCATAAGAACACAAACTGACAAACGCATCAGTCGAGCACCGTTACGACAGATTTCCAATGGTCCGTTTTCCAATGGCCCGTTTTCCAATGGACAGGAAACAGCGATTCATGAGTTCGCACGCCAGTCGACCCCCTTCATCCAGCGACGCCTTATTCAACGATTCTCTTTTTCGCGAGCGGTTTCAGAAATTCCTGATAGCCTGCATTGGCACCGTCACCTGTTACGCCGACTTCAATGCCATCGTGCGTCATCATGTGCGACTGTTGTTGCCACATAAAATGACATTGATTGGTATAGGCCGCATTTCGTTCGGCAACGTTTTCATTGACCAGTTGGTCCCCATCGATTTTCCTGAAACGCTGATCCGCCAGATCAATTCACGCTCGTCCTTGCTGGAACGGCCCGTCATCGAACAGTGGCTCAAGACCGGACGTCCGGTGCTGATCCCGCGCGGCGCCGAATGTGAACTGCTATCGGATCTAGAGCGCTGGGAACATCACAACTTCGATCTCGCTCCCATGGCCGTCCATGGGCAACTCGACATGTCCGGGCGCATGGCCAGTTATTTTTGTTTCTGTCAGGTGGAAGATCTGTCAGAGCGATCGGAGTTGATTCTGGAGTTGATCATTCCCCACTTGCAGGTCGCATTGATGAAAGCGCATCTGGCGGAAACCGCGATCACCACCAGCTCAGTGCTGACGCGTAAAGAATATGAAATTCTGCAATGGGTCGTGCTTGGTAAAACCAATCGCGAAATCGCCACCATTCTTAGCAAGAGCGAATTGACGGTACGCAATCAGGTGCATTGCATTCTGCGCAAGCTGCAGGCCTCCACCCGATCCGAGGCGGTACAGAAAGCCGACGAAATGGGTCTGCTGGTGCAATGGCAAAACATCAAGATGAACCGCGCGCTGATGGCCAAGGGGAGGGTCGTCGGTAGTAATTGAGATAGCCTACTGTCTGGCGGGTCGGCACAATCCGTAACAATCCTGAACGAGACAATAACGAAGACCCCGCTGACGGCTACAACCCTTCTCCGTAATATGCCGGGATATGTTCAGAAGCGCCGGCTATAAGGTTTCGCTGGCCAGATTTGACGGTAAGCCAACTCGCTCCATACGTTTTATTAACTATATGAGTGGCTTGCCTGGTTGATTTCAAAAAAGAGGGGAAGTGAGCAGTGGGGCAGCATTACGTTAAAACCAGTATTCAGATGCGTTTCAATGATTTCGATGTTCTGGGCCATCTGAACAACGCAACCTACAGTACCTACATCGAATTGGCCCGCATGCATTTTTTCCAGGACGTGCTGGGCATGGATCTGACCCAAATCACCGGGGTGGTATCCAACTTCAATATTGATTACAAACGCCCCGTGAAATTCGGAACCCGGGTAGCCCTGTTGACCCGCGCCGAGACCGACTGCGGCCGCATCGTCAACATGACCTTTCTGTTCGCCAACGCCGATGACATCGGCAAGGTCTACGCCCAGGCCACACAGCGCATGGTGGCGGTTGATCCCCAGACCTCGCAACTCACCAATCTGCCCAAGCGCATTCATCGCGACATGGAATTGCTGATGAATGGCACAGTGGCGCATCCGGCTGTAGTGCAACTGGTGGATGGCGCCTCGACCATGGGCAAAGTGGGATAAGTTTTTCCTTACGGATTCAGCTCCCGCACCAAACGGAATCCTTGCACGCCGTCACTGCTTTTATTGCGGAAGGCGGCGTTGCATTGCCCCATGTCAGTCTGATGGGAACCGCCCACCCCCACAACATCCGAACCGTCCTGCACCCATTCTTCTGCGTTACCAAACAGATTCAGCAAACCCAGACTATTGGCGTAGCCCTCTTCCACCGATCGTAGTTGCTGGCCTCGTACCAACCGCCCGCCCGACAGCAAACGACAATTGTGATCCGCCAGGCCGCTGTCATCCCGTGCCACTGCCAACCATTCTTCCATCTGCGGCAATCGATAACGGAATCCGGTCTGGCTCGACAGCCAGTTTGCGTAGTGCTGAATCTGTTCGGGTGCCAGGTTTACCACAGGCAAGGTCGGCTCCGGCGCCAAACCACAACGGCGGGTCTGCCGACAATATTCGTTCAGATCCGCGCGGCTGATTTCCGTGCGGCTTAAAGCAAACGGCGCCAGACCTTCCACTTTAATCACGACCAGTTCCGGTCCCAGGCGTCCATCGTCCAGTCCATCACGGCAACGGGCCCCTTTCTGCTTACCCTGATTGGCCAGGCGCAAGGTGCAGGTGTCGACGCGACGGCCGGTTTGCACAGCGGCCAACTGAGGCAACTGCGCCCACGGTGTTTGCAGGAACCGTTGAATCGCCAGGCGGGAAAGTTGCTGTGTGGAGACGAAATGCAATCCCGTCAGCACCGTCGGCACCGGATTGCTGAAGCGTTGACCGAGATGTCGCCGTTCAGGTTCACCCAAGCTCAAAGCCCCGAGTAAACCCAATAGCATCAACAGCAGCACGGCCCAGATCCACCCACGCTGTTTGGTTTTGTCGGCAAAGAAAACCGTGTGGAATTGTTGCAAAGAAAGGTCGCCGCGCGGGCGGAATTGCAGCAGCCGCTCCAACGCGCGCCACTGCGGCGGCGAGATCGTCAAAATGCGCGAGGGCTTCAGCCCCGTGGCTTCGGCCTCGGTTGCTCGATGCCGGTTGAATGGATGTCGGCCGCTCAGCAGCAGATACGCAATGCAACCCAGCCCATACAGGTCATCCACCGGGCGCGGACGTCCGCCGTTCAGCATATGCAGACTGGCATAGGTTGGCGTAAGCGCCGTCGAACCCTGGTGATCCAACAATGCGTCATCCTGCAATGCCCGGGCAATGCCGAAATCCAGCACTTTCAGGCAACCGTCGGTGGTAAGAAAAATATTGGCCGGCTTCAGATCCGCGTGCACGATGCCTTGTCGATGGGCATAGCCGATAGCACGGGCAAGTTGATTGATCAGATCGAGCGCCTGGGCCAAGGGCAGGCCGTCGGGATGACGTCGCAGCAGGATATCCAGGGATTCCCCTTCCAGCCACTCCATGACCATGAACGCAGTGCCGCCCGCGCAAACGAACTCATGCACGTTGACGATATTGGGATGAACAAGTCGCCGGGTTTTGCGGGTTTCCTGATGCAGGGACACCAGGGCGTGTTCCTGCTGCATTGCTTTCTGCTGGGCCGGCAGGATCTTCAATGCCACCCAGCTCGGCTGGCCATTCAAATCCGGCTGCCAAAGATCGCGCGCTTTATAAACCGTTCCCATACCGCCCGCGCCCAGTCGCTGGACCAGCTGATAGCGCTGTTTGAGCACGCTGCCAACCCCGATGCGCGGCGTGGGCCGGCGCACCCGATGAATGACAGCGTTGATCACGCTATTGTCGGACTGTTTATTTTCGGGCGATTTGTTTTCGGGGAGCTTATTTCCGAATATTCCGTTATCCGGTATTTCCATCATGCAGCATAAGTTCGATCAGGTTGACTGTAACGTTGTCGCGGGCACCGCAGGCCAACGCGTGTTCAATCAGCTGGTTCACCTTATTCTCAC
>DATLII010000707.1:0-6391 GCA_035539495.1 Dongiaceae bacterium | reverse complement strand
GGCGGCCGCTTCGTGTCCGAAACCCTGATGGCCGCCCTCGACGAGCTCGAGGAAATCTATACCCGGCTGTCCAAGGACCCGGAATTCCAGGCGGCTTTCGACATGGACCTGGCCCATTACGTTGGCCGTCCTTCGCCTCTGTATCACGCTGAACGATGGTCGAAACAACTGGGCGGCGCGCAGGTTTATCTGAAGCGGGAAGACCTGAACCACACCGGCGCTCACAAGGTGAATAACACGATTGGTCAGGCGCTGCTGGCGAAGTACACCGGCAAGCGTCGCGTGATTGCGGAAACCGGCGCAGGCCAGCACGGTGTTGCCACTGCCACCGTCGCTGCGCGCTTGGGCCTGGAGTGCGAAGTCTTCATGGGCTGGGACGATATTCAGCGTCAGTCGCTGAACGTATACCGCATGAAACTGCTGGGCGCGAAAGTGACCCCGGTGCATTCCGGCACCAAGACCCTGAAAGATGCCATGAATGAAGCCATGCGCGACTGGGTCACCAACGTCGACCATACCTTCTACATTATCGGCACCGTAGCGGGCCCGCATCCGTATCCGCTGCTGGTGCGTGATTTCCAGTGCGTGATCGGTCGCGAGGCGCGTCAGCAGTGTCTGGACCAAGCCGGCAAGTTGCCAGATGCGTTGGTGGCGTGCGTGGGTGGTGGTTCCAATGCTATCGGACTGTTCCACCCGATGCTGGGTGACGCCTCGGTGAAAATGTACGGCGTGGAAGCAGGCGGGCATGGTGTTGCCACCGGCCAGCATGCGGCGCCACTCAATGCTGGTCGTCCTGGTGTGCTGCACGGCAACCGCACCTACCTGATGGAAGATGCGGACGGCCAGATCATCCCGACCCACTCAGTGTCAGCAGGTCTGGATTATCCCGGTGTCGGCCCAGAACATTCCTGGCTGAAAGACTGCGGTCGTGTGGATTACGTCGCCATCAACGACGACGAAGCGCTGAATGCATTCCGTACCCTGACCCGGGTGGAAGGTATCATGCCGGCGCTGGAATCCAGCCATGCCGTGGCCTACGCCGCCAAACTGGCACCCACCATGCCCAAGGACAGCGTGATCATCGTCAACCTGTCTGGCCGGGGCGACAAAGACATTCACACCGTTGCCAAGCTCGACGGCATTTCCCTTGGCTGAGGTGAACAGGAGTTTTTACGCATGAGCCGCATTAAGGCTTGCTTTGCCACATTGAAAGAAAACCGCCGCAAGGCGCTGGTGCCTTTTGTCACCGCTGGCGATCCGACTTTGGATGCCACCGTGCCGCTACTACACATACTGGCTGAAAACGGCGCTGATCTGATCGAATTGGGCGTTCCCTTTTCCGACCCGATGGCCGATGGCCCGGTGATCCAACTGGCGGACGAACGTGCTCTCGCCAACGGCGTCACCACCATCAAGATTCTGGAAATGGTGCGCGAATTCCGCAAAACCAACAGCACCACGCCCATCGTGCTGATGGGTTACCTGAATCCGGTGGAAATCTACGGTTACGCGAAATTCGCCAAAGACGCGGCTGCCGCCGGCGTCGACGGCATGATCGTGGTGGACCTGCCGCCGGAAGCCTCCAAACCGCTGACTGATGAGTTCGACAAAGTAGGCCTTGATTGCGTGTTTTTGCTGGCGCCCACCACCAAGACAGCGCGCATCGAGAAAATCGCCAAGGCCGCGCGGGGTTACCTGTATTACGTGTCGGTGAAAGGCGTTACGGGCGCCGGCCATCTGGATGTGGATGCCGTAAATGAGAAGCTGGAAACAATTCGCAAAATAACCGATTTGCCGATCACCGTGGGCTTTGGTATCAAGGACGGCGCTACCGCTCGCCTGGTAGGCCAGCAGGCCGACGGCGTGGTAGTGGGCAGTGCGCTGGTGAAGATCGTCGAACAGCACCAGCAAGATCGTCAGGCACTGCACAGCAGCATCGCAGCTTTCATGCAGTCGCTACGGCAAGGTCTTGACCAATAACACTAGTTCAATAGCGATTGCATCAATAGCACTTGGATCAATAGCGATTGTTTCCATAAAAACAATTCACTCAGGATGGCATTATGAGTAACAGCTGGATTGAGAAAATCCTGCCCAGTGTTGGGAGAAACTCTAACAAGAAGACCAATATTCCCGAAGGCCTGTGGCGGAAGTGCGCTAAATGCGGTGCGTTTCTCTATCGTCCTGAGCTGGAAAAAAACCTCGATGTTTGTCCCAAGTGCGACCACCACATGCGTCTGAACGCGCGTCGTCGCTTGGACCTGTTTCTGGATGCGGAAGGCCGCAGCGAAATCGGCGCCGAGCTGGAGCCAGTGGATCGCCTGAAATTCAAGGACAGCAAAAAATACAAGGATCGTCTGGTCAGTGCGCAGAAAGGCACGGGTGAGAAGGATGCGATGATCGTGCTGAAAGGCAAGGTCAACGACTACCCGGTTGTCGCTGCCGCGTTTGAATTCGAATTTCTGGGCGGCTCCATGGGTTCCATCGTCGGCGAGAAATTCGTGCGCGGTGTGAATGCGGCGATTGCGGCTCGCACGCCTTTTGTTTGCTTCTCTGCTTCTGGTGGCGCCCGTATGCAGGAAGCATTGTTCTCGCTGATGCAAATGGCGAAAACCAGTGCCGCCCTGGAAAAATTGAAAGAGGCTAGGTTACCGTTTATTTCGGTAATCACCGATCCGGTGTATGGCGGTGTGTCTGCCAGTTTGGCCATGCTGGGCGATATCAACGTCGCCGAACCCAATGCCTTGATCGGCTTTGCCGGTCCCCGCGTTATCGAGCAGACCGTACGCCAGAAATTGCCGGAAGGCTTTCAGCGTAGCGAGTTCCTGTTGGAACACGGCGCGCTGGACATGATCATTCACCGTCTGCAGTTGAAAGACACGCTGCATCGTTTGATGGCCAAGCTGTTGCCGGCGGCCAGCGCAGCCTGATGGCCTACAACCCGGTAACCATGCCTGTTACTATGCAGCCACTGTCCTTAGGTCAGTGGCTGCAACGTTTGGAGCGGCTGCATTTCAAGGCAATCGATATGGGCCTTGAACGGGTGAGCCAGGTTGCGCAAGCACTGAATCTCTACGCGGGCTTGCCCTTTATCTTTACGGTGGGCGGCACCAACGGCAAAGGCTCCACCGTTGCCTTTCTGGAATCCATTCTGCGTGCTGGCGGCTACAGTGTCGGCGCTTACACTTCCCCCCATCTGATCCAGTTCAATGAGCGCGTGCGCGTAAACGGCATCGATGTGTCCGACGCGCAGCTGGTTAGCGCGTTCGAGCAAGTGGAGCAGGCGAGGGGCGGTGTCAGTCTTACCTATTTCGAATTCACTACCCTGGCGGCGCTGCTGATTTTCAAACAGGCCAAGCTGGATGCGCTGGTGCTGGAAGTGGGACTGGGCGGGCGGCTGGATGCCGTAAATCTGTGGGACGCCGATGTCGCGGTCATTACCTCCATCGATCTTGATCACCAGGCTTTTCTCGGCGACACGCGGGAAAAAATCGGGCTGGAGAATATCGGAATCGGTCGTCCCGGCCGTCCGCTTGTTTTAGGAGAGTCAAACGCGCCGTCGCTGGTGCTGGAATCGCTGCAGGCTCTGGGGATTCCGTTCTGGCAAGCGGGTCGTGATTTCTTTTTCCAGCCCCATGAAAAGGATTGGAACTTCATCGGGAAAAATTACGAACAGCAGCGGCATGAGCAAAACAAACTGCCATTGCCGACACTGTTCACAGGCAATGCTGCTGCGGCGCTGCAGGCGTTGGCATTGAGCCCATTCCAACTATCGCAAGAAGCACTTCATGCCGGTTTGAAAAATGCTGCACTCACCGGTCGCCAGCAGATCGTGCAGCATAAACCCGACCTGATGCTGGACGTTGGCCATAATCCCCATGCGGCAGCTCATCTGGCGCGACGGTTGCGCGGCGCGCACTACCGGCAAGTGCACTGCATCATTGGAATACTGCGGGACAAAGTGTTGGCGGACACGTTGGTGGAACTACTGCCTTTGGTAGATTGTTGGTACCCGGTGACGCTCGGTGGCGAGCGGGGGCAGGGGGCAGAAACAATCGCAGCGGAACTACATCAGGCGGGGGCGCGGGTGGGTTTTCTGGCCCAGTCGCCCGCACAGGCCTGCCACCGGCTGCTGCAACAAGTCGCACATAACGATCTGATTTTGGTCTTCGGTTCCTTCTATACTGTGGCGGACGTAATACAATACCGCGCTCGGATGGCGGCAGTCGGATCGTAGCAAAAGGGGATCTAAGGCTTTGGAACAAAACCTCAAACAGCGGCTGGTGGGTGCCCTGGTACTGATCTCGCTGGCAGTGATTTTTCTGCCCCTGGTATTCGACCGCCAGCAACAGCGGATCGACACTGAGCCGTACTCCATTCCTGAAAAGCCGGCGCTGACGCTGAAGTCGGTGGACATCGAGCCACTGGAACAAACGGCGCAGGAAGATTTGGCCAAGGTTACCGCCGTTGCCAAGGAAAAGCAGGAGCAGGAGGAGGCGGCCGTCCAGATGCAGGTGGATGCCGAGGCCACTTCGCCGGAAGCTGCTAACCAGACATCCCCCCAGACACCCGCCCAAACGCCAGCTCAGCCAGCGACTCAATCGACTGCCACTGCTGCCAAATCGAACCCACCGGTCCCAAAGGCTGGGCCTTCACCTGAAGTAGCCGCCTATATCGAGCAGGAAAAGAAGGTCGACCAGGCTCTGCAGACCGCTCCACAGTCGCAAACCGTCAACCTGGCGGATGCCTGGATCATCCAGGTGGGGGCTTTCTCCAGTCAGCCCAATGCCGAAGGGCTGCGCGACAAGCTCAAGGCCGGCGGTTACCCGGCTTTCGTCAAACCCATCAAGGTAGCGTCCGGCCAGATGTTCAAGGTCTACGTGGGCCCGGAGATCCGTCGCCACATGGTGGATCAGCAGAAACAGCAGCTGGAGCAGAAATACCAACTCAAGGCTCTGATTCTGAAGTACATTCCTTAAAGAAAGCGGCGTAGGATTTTTGGCCGCCTTTTTGGTAGAATGCGCGCTCTTCCCCGGACCCGTCAGTATTCCTTACGATGACTATCGCCGATTACGTGATCCTCGGTTCCATCGCCGTTTCCATGGTGCTGAGTGTGCTGCGCGGGTTCACGATCGAAGCCATTTCCCTGGCCAGCTGGATCGCCGCTTTTATCATTGCCCGTCTGTTCAGTCTGCCGTTTGCTGTGCTGCTGAATGACCTGGTGGATCCGCCCTCGATGCGCCAGCCGGCGGCTTTCATTTTGCTCTTTGTCTTGACTCTGATCGTTGGCGCCCTCATTAAGCATCTTGCCAAAGCCTTTGTTAACGCCACCGGGTTGTCGAGTACTGACCGCCTGCTGGGCATGGTATTTGGCGCCGCACGGGGCGCTTTATTGGTGGTGGTCAGCCTGTCCGTGCTGTCCCGAACCACGCAGATGCCATCCGATCCCTGGTGGCAGAAATCGCAACTGATTCCCCATTTCCTGCTGTTTGAAGGCTGGACGGCAGAAATGGGACAAAAAGCCTGGACGGGGATCATGGCGGTTGGCCGTACCTGAACAGGCTTGCGCTATCATTGTTGTTCATCGCAGTACACGACCCACGAGGTAACAGCGAATGTGCGGAATCGTCGGCATAGTAGGCCGTTCTAACGTCAACCAAGCTTTGTATGATGCTCTGACGGTGTTGCAGCACCGTGGCCAGGATGCCGCCGGAATGGTTACTTGTGATCAGGACAAGCTGTTCCTCCGCAAAGACAATGGCATGGTGCGCGATGTGTTCCGTACCCGCCACATGCGCCGGCTGCAAGGCAACATGGGCATCGGCCACGTGCGCTATCCCACCGCGGGTACCTCAAGCTCAGCTGAAGCCCAGCCGTTCTATGTGAATTCGCCCTATGGCATTACCCTGGCTCACAACGGCAACCTGACCAATGCGGGTGAAATCGGCGAGGAGATGTACCGCACTGACCTGCGCCACATCAATACCAATTCCGATTCGGAAGTGTTGCTGAACATCTTTGCCCACGAGCTACAGGTGCTGGGCAAACTGGTACCGACAGAAGAAGATATTTTCTCCGCCGTGTCTGCCGTGCATCGCCGCTGTAAAGGCGCCTACGCGGTGGTGGCCATGATCACCGGCTACGGAATCGTCGGCTTCCGCGATCCGTTCGGCATCCGCCCAGCCTGCTTTGGCGAGCGCGAGACTGAAAACGGCGTGGAGTACATGATCGCGTCGGAAAGCGTGGCACTGCAGGCCATGGGCTTCCAGCTGATCCGTGACATTGCGCCGGGTGAAGCGGTCTACATCAATATGGACGGGCAGCTGTTTACCCGTCAGTGCGCGATCAAACCCGTGTACCGCCCCTGTATTTTTGAGCACGTGTATCTGGC
>DATLII010000706.1:0-2873 GCA_035539495.1 Dongiaceae bacterium | reverse complement strand
GGGTGCGTTGATGGTGTTCTCGTCTGAATACCGGATGCGGCGGCTGCTGGCGTACAAAGATCCTTGGGCCGAGCAATACGACTCGGGCTATCAGTTGGTGCAGAGTTTGATTGCGTTCGGTCGCGGTGAATGGTTCGGCGTGGGTTTGGGCAACGGCATTCAGAAACTGTTCTACCTGCCGGAGGCGCATACGGATTTTGTGTTTGCGGTACTGGCGGAAGAGTTCGGTTTGGTAGGCAACCTAGTCGTGATCGCGATTTACATGGCATTGGTATTTACCGCGTTGTCCATCGGGCGGGCGGCGGAAAAGCAGGGCAAGCGTTTCAACGGTTATCTGGTGTATGGGCTGAGCATGATGCTGGGCCTGCAAGCCATCGTGAATGTGGGCGTGGCCAGCGGCCTGTTACCCACCAAAGGTCTGACCTTGCCACTGATCAGCTACGGCGGCAGCAGCCTGGCCATCGTCTGCATCGTGCTGGCGCTGATCATGCGCGCCGACTACGAAAACAACCAGCACGCAGAGCGGGTTGCCGCCAAACGCTCCATGGACCTGGAGGTGACGGGATGAACGCACCGCGCAAGGTTCAACGTGTGCTGGTGACGGCCGGTGGCACAGGTGGGCATGTATTCCCCGCGCTGGCGGCTGCGAAACTGTTCCAGGAACAGGGCGTGGATGTGCGTTGGCTGGGCACGCATCAGGGTATCGAATCCCGAATCGTGCCGGCGAACAATATTGCCATCGAATACTTGGATGTGGCCGGCGTGCGCGGGCAAGGCGTAGTGCGGCTGTTGCTGGCGCCGTTGAAAATCGTGCGCGCGGTGGCGCGGGTGGTACAAGTGATCCGCCAATATAAACCGGATGCCGTGTTGGGCATGGGCGGCTTCGTCACCGGGCCCACTGGCATTGGTGCATGGCTGGCAGGTTGTCCGCTGTTCATTCACGAGCAGAATGCAATCGCTGGCTTCACTAACAAGGTGCTGGCGAAATTTGCCCGCCGCGTGTTCCAGGCATTTCCGTCCACCTTCGCCGATTCCGCCAAAGTGGAAACCACTGGTAATCCGGTGCGGACAGAAATTGCGGCGGTAGAAGCGCCGGAAACCCGTTACGCGAAGCATGAAGGCCCCATTCGTTTCCTGATTCTTGGCGGAAGCCAAGGCGCAGTGGCGTTGAATGAACGGGTGCCGCAAGCGCTGGCACAACTGCAAGGCAAGCTGGAATTCGTGGTGAAGCATCAGGCCGGCGCCAAAAACCAGCAGACAGCAGAACGCTTCTATAAAGAAGCGGGTGTTCAGGCTGAAGTGATTCCGTTCATTGAAGACATGGCGGCCGCATATGGCTGGGCCGATGCCGTGATCTGTCGTTCCGGCGCGCTCACCGTCAGCGAACTGGCCGCCGCTGGCGTCGCTGCGCTGTTGGTCCCGTTCCCGTTCGCGGTGGACGATCACCAGACCCGCAACGGTGAATACCTGAGCCGCAACGGTGCGGCGCATTTAGTGCAGCAGAAAGACATGACAACGGAATCCCTGGCGCAACTGCTGCTGCAGTCCTTCGCCAGCCGTGAGCAACTCAAACAGATGGCGGTCAAGGCGCGCGCGCTGGCCATGACCGACGCCACCCGCAAAGTGGTTCAGCAATGCTTGGAGGTGGCCAGTGGAAAATAAGATGAGCAACGGCAAAGCCGGCTCACGCATTATTCAGATTCCTGAGATGCGGCGGATTCGCTGCATTCATTTTGTCGGCATCGGCGGCGCCGGCATGAGCGGCATTGCCGAAGTATTGCTGAACCAGGGCTACCTGATCACCGGCAGCGACATCAAGGCTGGCGATGTGACCCGGCGTTTGGAATCTTTCGGCGCCCGCATCTTCATTGGCCATAACGCAGCGAACGTGAAGCAGGCCAACGTCGTGGTGGTCTCCACCGCGGTGAAACAGGACAATCCGGAACTGGTGGCGGCCCGCGAAGCGCGAATTCCCATCGTGCCCCGCGCCGAAATGCTGGGCGAGCTGATGCGCTACCGTCACGGCATCGCCATCGCCGGTACTCACGGCAAAACCACCACCACCAGCCTGGTGGCATCCATTCTGGCGGAAGGCGGGCTCGATCCCACTTTCGTGATCGGCGGCCTGCTCAACAGCGCCGGCACCAACGCGCGTCTGGGTGACAGCCGTTATTTTGTGGCGGAAGCGGACGAAAGCGATGCATCATTTCTGCACCTGCAGCCGATGACGTCCATCGTCACTAACATCGACGCCGATCACATGAGTACCTACGGCGGTGATTTCAACAAGCTTAAGGACACCTTCATCCAGTTCCTGCATAACCTGCCGTTTTACGGTTTGGCAGTGGTGTGCATGGACGATCCCGTGATCCGCGACATTCTGACTGCGATCACCCGCCCCACCGTTACCTACGGCGTGCACGAACAGGCGGACGTTCGGGCAGAAGACATCCAGCTTGTCGGCATGCGCTCCCATTTCAAAGTGCTGCGGAAAGATTGCGCCGGCGTGCTGAACGTGACGCTAAATATTCCCGGCCACCACAACGTACTTAATGCATTGGCCGCCATTGCTGTTGCAACGGACGAAGGAATCGATGACGCCGCCATCGTCCGCGCACTGGAAAAATTCCAAGGCGTCGGCCGTCGCTTCCAGGTGTACGGCGATTTTCCAGTGGAAGGTGGCAACGTCACTCTGGTGGACGACTACGGGCACCACCCGCGCGAAGTGGCCGCCACATTCGCCGCGGCCCGCGCCGCCTGGCCAGACCGCCGTATCGTGATGCTGTATCAACCCCATCGTTACAGCCGCACCCGCGAACTCTATGAAGATTTCGTCAGCGTGCTGTCTGAAGTGGATCTGCTGCTGCTGATGG
>DATLII010000705.1:0-6516 GCA_035539495.1 Dongiaceae bacterium | reverse complement strand
GTTTGAAATTTTCCACGTAATGCAGCGCGCTCATCTTGATGAGCATGGCGTTCTGCTCGCTGATCTCGCGCACCACTTTGCCCGGTGATCCCATGACCATGGAATTGTCGGGAATCACTTTGCCTTCCGGTATCAGCGCATTCGCGCCGATAATGCAGTTCTTGCCGATTTTGGCGCGGTTCAACACCACCGCATTGATGCCGATCAGCGAATTGTCGCCAATCTCGCAGCCGTGCAGCATGGCCTGATGGCCGACGGTAACGTGCTTGCCGATGGTCAGGGGAATGCCGGCATCCGTGTGCAGCACAGTGCCGTCCTGGATGTTGGTGCCTTCGCCGATATGGATGGGGTCGTTGTCGCCGCGCACAACGACGTTAAACCAGATGCTGACGTCCTGTTCGATGATCACAGAACCGATCACGGTGGCGTTGTCGGCGATGAAATAATCCGTACCCCGGATTTCAACCCGGCGATCTCCCAAACGATAAATCATGGTGCTCCCCCTGCCCTGCTGGCGGTCATGGTGAAACCGGCGTGGGCAGCATGACTTGATAATTCACGTCGAACACCCGGCTCAGGAAGTCAGTAATGAAAAAAGCGGTCAGGCCCCAGATGATGTACCCCTCGAAATCGAAGCAGGGAATGCGGTAGCGCACGCCTTCGTAATCCCGCTCGGTGTAATCCAATGGTCGCTGGCTCAGGAAGTACTGCAGCGGCACCCGGAAGATACTTTCGATTTCGTCGGCACTGGGTATCAGGGCGGTCCGGTGGGGAATGATACCCACAAACGGCACGACTTGCAGGCCCATCTTGGACACCGACAGTGGCATGGGACCGATCACTTCCACTTGATCCATCGGCAGAGCGATCTCCTCGTGGCTTTCCCGCAATGCCGTTATCAGCACGCTGTTATCGCCGGGATCGCGCTTGCCGCCGGGGAAGGCAACTTCACCCGCATGGCTGGTCAGGTGCGAGGCACGGCGGGTCAAGATCAGCTCCGGCCCCGCAGGATGATCGGTCAGCGCCATCAGCACCGCCGCCTGGGCTTGATCCAGCCGCGCTGCATCCGGCGCGTGAGCGGGAACCCCGGCGCGAATGCGGTCGAGTTCATTCATCAAGAGCTTTTCCTTTATTGGCCGGCCATAGCCAGCAAACAGCGAATATATGGCTGATATTTAAGCAAATAAAATGGACAAATGCCCGCCTTATTGGGGCCAGACAAGACCGTGTACTCACAACGGCAGAAATATATTTGCCAAACAATAACAAAATCACAACGGAGCGATACAGGGCGTATAGGGGCGGAATTAACTGACTGATTGGTAAGCCTTAGTGGCTGAGGTTATAAGCCTAAAACCAGTAATAACCCCTACTTGGACAGATAACAACCAAAAGATCAAGGCTTCACAGGCGGGGCGTTAAGGGTAGTATAGGGCTCAGGGAATGCAAGATTTTATAACTCAATTAGTTTTCTTGCGATTCTACCGATTGTCGAGTGTTCAGATTTTGGGGGCAGGACGCCAATACACCCGGCGTGGTTGGCAAGCCTAAGAGGTAATTTCGATGCGTTACGTGTTACCGGAATTCGATCAACTGAGGGAAATGGCTCAGAAAGACCCGGAAGGTTTGGAGCGGTTGCGGATGCAATTGTGCGACCAGCTGATCCAGAGCGCTCCGGAAGCTTATCGCCGCAAACTGCGCGGCCTGCAATTCCGGGTGGACATGGAGCGGCGTCGCGCCAAAACGCCCATGGCCGCCTGCATCGCCATTTCGGGCATGATGCACGACTCTTTTGACCGCCTGCGCCAGGTGCTCAACGAAGCTGCCAGCAACGCTTCGTCGTCCGGCCACAGCCAGGCCGAGGCCACTACGGCCGCCAAGGTGCTGCCCTTCCGTCGCGCCTGACTCTTATCCAGATTTCTTCTTTGAAGCCATAAGTTTCTTCTTTGAGCATAGTGCAGGGCCCTCCAAGGGCCCCTTTTTTTGCCTGTCGATCCACCTACCTACTGCATAACGGGCTTTAAATCGCTTTGTATGCATTTTGTAAATATGACTAAAAAATGATCAGCCTGGTCTATAGTTCAGATAACCAGTTAACGTTTTGAGTGGACATGTCAACGGCATGGAGACTTAAACATCTGAGTTAACAAGGGATCCAGAAATGTTGTTCTTTCTTCCTCAGGGATGGGTACGGGTCAATCAATAATAAAAATTAAAACACCACGTTCTCACATTCGGTTGTTGATACAACACCCTGGAGAGAAACCCATGGTATTTAATCTGAAAGAACTGTCGCTGCTGATGGCAGCGCTGGCATCGGTTGCTGGTGCCTCTGTCACTCAAGCCGCTGACTATCCACTGCTAGACCAGAAATACACCCGCTCGCCGTTCATGGCAGCGTGCAAGAACCAGCCTGACAATACTCCACTGCCGCTCGATGCCCGTACCCTGGTGGTACCCGGCGTCAACACCAATCCTAATGCGGCGATTCAGTTCAATGCTTATTGGGTGGATCTGCATAACCCCACTCCGCCCTTCGTCAGCACCTCGGCGCCCAACCCCACCACCTGTGGCGAGTTCCGCGCCAGCGTAGCGGAAGGTGAGCACCTGCTGACGACGCGGGAGTATTTCCAGCCGTTCAGCAACGCCAATGCTTACTACTACATGTATCTGCAGTGGGGTTACCTGTTCCGCCCGTCCGATTTCGATACCCAGGTGAACCAGCGTTATGGCTTCCATCCCGCCGCCTGGAACAATCCGTACCCCTTTCCCTGGGAAGATCCCAACAAAACCAACGGCGGCAGCGGCCAGTTGCCCAGCGGCCTGACCCAGACCAAAGATAAGGACGGCCGCTGGACCGGCATACTGGTGCAGAACTGCTCCGGCTGCCATGACTCTCGCCTGGGTACACCTACAGAGTCGGCGTTCTACTGGGGCCGTTCCAACCCTGCCGTGGACGCTGGCCTGGTGCAGTCCGAATTGTTCAAGTCCACCGGCATTGGCTCGATCCTGATGGTGGCGCCGCTGCCCTGGAGTACAGGACGTGGCGCCACCGACGCCATCGGTATCGTGGACTTCCTGCCGGCGCTGTTCGATATGGATTCCATGATCATCGCGCCGAGTCTGCTGGAGTTCTTCCCCTCCCACGCGGCGGGCATGAGCAAGGCACCCCAGTGGACCCACCGCGCCTGGAAAACCCGTCAATTCTGGGACGGCGCGCTGACCTCGGACAACGTGCGCTCGGAGATGGCCTTCGCGATGGCCAACCTGAGCCGCTCGGGAGAGGAACGTCGGGAATTGACCCACGAGTTCGACCACATCGACAACTTCCTGCTGTCGCTGTCCCCACAACCCTATCCGAAGGCCATCAATACCACGCTGGCGGAACAGGGCGCGGTGCTCTTCCACGAGCGCAACCTGTGGGCCAACGGTGCCAACGCCAACATTCCCAAAGCAGCGGGCAATGGTTCCTGCGCCAGCTGTCATGGTGTGTATTCGCCCCGCTACGCCAACGACACGAACTATCTGCCGGACCCACGCTTGAAAGGTATCGCCGGCGTGGTGACCCCGATCGCCACCATTGGTACCGACCCGGAGCGATATTCGCTGATGCTGGATGACCGCAAGCGTCGTGCCTGGGACAGTTCCTACATGGCTTACAACGATATGAGCCCGGCTCATGACGATACTTATCCGTCCGACAACCTGGTCATCAGTGAATTGAACCGGGTCGGCCGCGCCAAATATGACAATGGCGGTCCGGTTGCCAAGAGTTCACCGCTGGGTCCCAATACCTGGGTCAAACCCACCGGCTATATTGCTCCGCCTCTGTACGGTGTGTGGGGGAACGCGCCGTTCTTCCACAACGGCTCGGTGCCTGATGTCTGGGGTGTGTTGAAGCCTTCCGCCCGCCCCACTGTCTGGGGTCGTCCGCAAACCAATCACGGCAACGGCAAGGTGATGGGTCTGGACTACAGCTATGCCAGCTATGACTTCAGCAAGCTGGGCTGGAAGTACACCGCCCAAACCTGCGACACCAATGACTTGCCGTGGGACAACCTGTTCGTGCCCTGCGATGGACAACGGGCCACCATCGACATTCTGTTCGATAACATCGCCAATGTGGTCGCACGCAATCTGTCCCTGGGTTATCAGTCGCCGCCGCCGATCACCGATCGTCAGATCAAGTCGCGACTGGTGTTCAACAGCAACCTGTACGGCAATGGCAACGAAGGACATCAGTTCACCCAGTCCCTCACCGATGCCGAACGCTGGGCCATCATCGAGTACCTGAAAACCCTGTAAGCCGGTGGGCTGAAACAGCGAAAAGCGTGATCACTGTGAGGTGGTCACGCTTTTTTGTGCGCTGCATGGCCACCGGCCGGCCGGTATCTGCGCTGACTGGTATCCGCAGCCAAGGTGCCCGGACATAAGGTGTCCGTAAAAGCCCTCTGCGTTTATACTGCCGCTTTCTTCCTGTGGAACGGCGCAACATCATGAAATACTGCAGTCAGTGTGGAAATCCGGTCAGCCTGAAAGTCCCCCCGGGCGACAATCGGGAACGCCATGTCTGTGACCACTGCGGCACCATCCACTACCAGAATCCCCGCATCATCGCTGGAACTCTGCCGTTCTATGGCGACAAGGTGTTGCTGTGTCGCCGCGCCATCGAGCCTCGCCTGGGTTACTGGACCCTGCCCGCCGGCTTTATGGAGAACGGCGAAACTACGTCCCAGGCCGCTGCCCGCGAAACCTTCGAGGAAGCGGACGCCGAGGTGGACCTCAAGGGCCTGTATACCTTGTTCAACCTACCCCATATCAGCCAGGTGCATCTGTTTTTCCTGGCCGATGTGATCGACGGTCGCCACGGCCCCGGCACCGAAAGCCTGGAAAGCCGCATGTTCGAGGAGCACGAGATTCCCTGGAACGATCTCGCCTTTCCCACAGTGGGCCGCACCCTGAAGTACTACTTCGAAGACCGCCGCACCGGGGATTACCCGTTACGGGTAGAAGACATCACGGCTTATCAGCGAAAGCCATAAGCCCACCAACCATCAATATCCAAACCGTTCCAGGCCGATACTTCTCACTGTCGGCGCCGGCAATCCCGGGGGTGCACTGCTAGACTGATTTTAAGCAGTGCCGACGATTTTCTAGCCCCGGGGTGTGATGTTGCTTTTGCAGCGAATATTGACCTGGTTGCTGGCTTGGTGCCTGATTCCGGCCAGTGCTCTTGCCTTGCCTGCCGGCAACCCCGTCAGCATCGGCGATCTGCCGCCGTTTTCCCGGGTGGACTTTCTGTTCTCGCACCTGGAAGATCCCGCCGGCCAGCTGGACGTGAACGATCTGCTCGACCCCGCCCGCACCCTACCCTTTCAAGCCGGTACCGACACAGCCCTGAACCGTGGCTTCAGTGCGTCTGCGTTCTGGCTGGTGGGACGTTTCCACGCCAAGCCTGACGAGCACAATGAAACTCTGCTGCGTTACCTGGAAGTGGATTATTCCCTGCTGGATGACATTCAGTATTACGTGGTGGTGGACGGCAAGGTGCAGAAGCAATGGCTGACCGGCGACACGCGCCCGTTCGATTCCCGCCCCATCGATCATTCCCGTTTTCTGTTTCCACTGGAGCTGCGTCCCGGCGAGACTAAGACCGTGCTGTTCCGCATTCAAAGCACAAGTTCCTTGCGGATTCCGTTGTCGCTGTGGGATCCGTTTGAGTTCTACCACGCCCAACGCGTGCACCTGCTGATCGACGGCATTTACTACGGCATTCTGTTCCTGATGTTTTTCTACAACCTGTGCCTACTGATCACGGTGCGGGACATCAACTATTGCATCTACATCGCTTATATTTTTGCGCTGGCCTTGTTCCAGCTGGGCATGACGGGCTATGGCTTTGAATATCTATGGAGCCGGCTGCCGGAGGTGAATGCTTTCCTGGTGCCGGTGAGTATCTGCCTGATTGCGGCGTCGGTGCTCAAGTTCGCGCAACGGGTGTTGGATCTGAAAAAGAATTCGCCGCGCGCCCACCGTTTTTTCAACGCCGTGGTGGCGCTGCAATTGGCCGGCGTGGTGATCAGCCTGGTGTTGCCGTATCAGTTGGCGATCAAGCCCGTGATCTGGTGTGCGATGCTGGTGGCGTCGGCGATGTTGTACGTCAGCGCGGTGGAAGCCTGGAAAGGCTCTCACACCGCGCGTCTGTTCTTTGTGGCCTGGGCCACGCTGCTGCTGGGCTCGATGATTCTGGCCTTCGCCTCGATGGGTTGGATGCCAGCCAACCTGTTCACCACCAATGCATTCATGCTGGGTTCTGCGATAGAAGTGACGCTGCTGTCGATCACGCTGGCGGAACGTCTGAACCAGATCAATCGGCAGAAGGCGGACATGGAAAAGGAAGCCAAGCGCGCGCTGGAAATCGTCAACCTGACGCTGCAGGAAAACAACCGCATCAAGGATGAATTCCTCGCCACGATCAGCCACGAATTGCGCACGCCCATGAACGGCGTATTGGGT
>DATLII010000704.1:0-4465 GCA_035539495.1 Dongiaceae bacterium | reverse complement strand
GTCAGGCACAGCGCGATGCCAATCAGCACCGGATTGGGAGGGCTTTGTTGCAGACCGATGGCCTGGCGCAGAATGGCCAGCACAATGATGAAGCGGGTAAAGCAGGTCATCAGCATCAGCATGGCCGGCAGGAAACCCAGCAATGTCATCAGCACCAGAATCTGCAGCTTGACGCTCATCTCCTGGCCGTTGGCGGTGTCGGTGACATTGAGCAGGGTAATATCACCACCTGCTCCCTGCGCTGTCGCCGATCCGAGCAGCAGCGCCGCACCGGTCGCCAAATGAAGAAGCCGGATCATGAAGCCAACCCGTTCAGACCGGTTCCGGTCAGCTCCAGAATCCGCAGGCCATAATTGCCATTCATTACCACCACTTCAGCCTTTGCGAACAGCGCACCGTTCACTTTGACATCCAGTGCTTCACCGGCGAGTTTGTCGAGCACAATGACGCTGCTGGTATCCACTTCCATCAAATCTTTGAGAGGGATTTCGGTGGAGGCAACTTCCAATGTGACATTCACCGGAATCTTGCCGAAAAAGCGCAGGTCCTGAGCCTTGGTGACGGGAACGTCGACAGGAGCAGGTTCCGGTGTCAGCGGAGTTATGCCCAGATCGCCGCTATTCATCAGGCTATCAAGTTCGTTATCCGAAAACGCGTTGTTCATGATGTTTTCACGCTCTCCAGTGAAGTCAAATAAAGTGCTCCGTCGTCTTCATACAGGAAGCCGCGAAAGAGTTTTTGCTGGCTGATTTCTACGTCGCAGCGTTCACGCATGCGCATGGCCACGATATCGCCGGGACGCAGCGCCAGTACCTGTGCCAGCGGCATTTGCACGGAGGCCACTACACAGTTGAGGCGAACCGGCAATTGCATGATCTGATTGATCGGGCTGATGCCGGTGGGGGCAGGAGCCGGGCTGACGAGGCGCGTGGTCAGCTCATCCACCAGTTGGGCATCCATGTAAATAAAAAGAGATGAATGCTTGTGGGTGATGTGGCTGTAGTACTGGAATTCGGCAATGTATTCCCACTGGGTATCGTCATAGGCGTTATCCCAAGATTGCAGATCGCCAAAGGTTTCACCGGACAGAAGGGCCTGAGCCAGAATCTGGGCCACATCGATTCCCAGGCGGCTGCGCATGCGTTGTTCCGACATGCTCACTGGAGGATTGTCCTGATTAGGCAGGCAGATGCCACCGTAGTAACACTCCAGCACTTCGGTCAGCAAAGCGCGGTCCATGGAAAAACCTACTTTGCCTAGGGATGAGCGGTAAGTGCATTCAGCATCACTGTCACGTTGCTCGTGTACCAGCACTTTGCTCAGTTCCAGGTTGATCCGGTAGTTCCGCAGAAAGTAATCGCTGATCACCCGCGGGTACTTGTTTGTTACCTCGCGGATGTACTGGGGTATCTTGTGGTAATGACGCCCAAGTTTGTGGGGCTTCAGCCGGATCACCTGCTCGGCAGACAGTTTGTGATGAACTTTGGCATTACCCGTCATGGTGGAATACGTCTGTTGAGTGGTGTGCTTTTTGTTTCAGTGCGAGTCGAGTATAGGAGGGCGGTTCGGGGGAATTTAAATCAAGAAAAATCAAAAGCTGTTTATTTCAATGATTTGCAGGTTCTGATTTTGATTGATATGAAATGATTTAGTGGTTGTGGGGCGAGTTGCTAAGGTTCATCAGTACCAAGTGGTCTGCATAACGGGCGGCCTGATATTACGGGACAATGTGCCCCGCAATGACAAACAGGCGACCGCAAAGCGGAACGACTTAAACAAATATATGCATAAAAGAGCCTAGTGATAGATCGTTATGACCATGAGCCCATCAGTTCTCTATTCCAACGACCACTACGCCAACTCGACCCCTGCCGGCTCTACGCATCGGAGTGACGCAGCGGATACCGGACGTACCGTGGTGATCCTGGGCAGCGCCAGCAACCCGAGCTATGGCCAGCTTGCCGCGGGACTGGTGCAACAGGGCTTCCGCCTGATCCATTGTGAAGACTTTTCCCACGCCAATGCCAAGCTGTTCAGCCAGGCTGATCTGATGTTCATCTATGTCAGCAGTTTCCCCGATCACAGCCTTTATGCCTGGTTGGGTGCGGTGATGGTCGATGCGCCACGGCTCAACATTATTCCGGTGGTGGAATATGCCGGCCAGGAGCAAGCGGCCACCTTGTTGGAGATGGGCTGTGTGGACTATCTGCTGGCCCCTTTCAGTGGCACACAACTCAAACTGCTGCTGCAACGTCAGCAATCTGCCCTGGCAGCGCAGGATATTTTTGTCACCTGTTCCCGCGGCGGTCGTCGGTTGCTGGCCATGGCTCAACGGGTTGCCATGGCCCACGCGCCGATCCTGATCACGGGTGAAACCGGCACTGGCAAGGAAATGATGGCCCATTACATCCACCGTTTTTCCGCCCGGGAAGATGCGCGATTCATTGCGGTGAATTGCGCCGCCATTCCTGAGCAGATGTTGGAATCGCTGTTGTTCGGCCACGAAAAGGGAGCCTTTACTGGCGCAACATCCGCCCAGCCAGGCAAATTTGAATTGGCCAACGGTGGCACTCTGCTGCTGGATGAAATTGGTGAATTGCCACTGGGCTTGCAGGCCAAACTGTTGCGGGTGTTGCAGGAACAGAAAGTCGAACGCCTGGGCGGACACCGGGAAATTCCTTTGAATGTGCGCATTATCGCTGCCACCAACCGGGATCTGCAGCTGGAAGTGAGTGAAGGCCGCTTCCGGTCCGACCTGATGTTCCGCCTGGATGTATTGCCCCTGCATATCAGCCCCCTGCGGGAGCGCAAAGAAGATCTGCTGCCTTTGGCTCGACGCCTGATTCGCAAACACGCCCCCCATGAACAACGTGATGATCTGTTGACGCCGGCTGCCTGCGAGGCCCTGATGGCTCACGACTGGCCGGGCAATGTACGTGAGCTGGAAAACCTGCTGCAACGGGCCCTGGTGCTGCGTAATGGCCTGTTCATCCAACCCCGGGATCTGGGCCTGAACTCGGCGCGGGTACAGGTAGTGACGCCTGCGCAGGCAATGCACAGCGAAATGCACGGTGAAGTGTCTGGTGCAATGCCTGGTGAAATGCACGCGGAAATGTCCGGCAAGGCGGCGCTGCGTGCCAGCGGAAAATGGGCCGAGTATCAGCACGTCATTGATACCATCCGCCGGTTTGACGGCCACAAAACCAAAGCGGCCAAGAGTTTGGGAATGACTACGCGCGCGCTTCGCTATCGCCTGAACGCCATGCGTCAACAGGGCGTGCAGATCACGTTCTAAAAAAATAGTGTTTCGATCAGAGGCAATTCATGAATTCGATTCCACAGGTACAACAGGATTTGCTGGGACGCATGGACCGGATCCGGCAGGCAGCAGAAGGGCCTGGCATTGCTTCCGCCAATCCCCTTGAAAACAAGGCTGAAACCGCTGGATTCGGCACTGCCTTCGGCGACATTTTTCAATCTGTCGATGCTCAGCAACATAAAGCCAGCGAGATGGCAGCTGCCGTGGAATCCGGTGCCAGTGATGATCTGGTGGGTGCCATTCTGGAAAGTCAAAAGGCGAGTGTGTCGTTCACGGCACTTCTGCAGGTTCGCAACAAAGTGGCCAGTGCGTTTGAAGAAGTCATGCGGATGCCCATTTGATCGCAGTATGCGCAGTGTGAGAGATCAGCATGGTTCAACTCATTAGAAATCGGTTGGCTGCCAGCACTATCAAGCTGGACCCACGGCTGTTGCTGCTTGCCCTGGCCGCACTGGCAGCAATGGTTGCCGTTGGCACAGTGTTCTATCTGTGGCGCGACGAGGGTTCGTTCCGCCCGCTCTATGGTGCCGGTGAAAACTACCCGGCAGCAGAAATCATGCAGGTGCTGGATGCTGAAGGTATTCGTTATAACCTGCATCCTCTGAGTGGCCAGGTATTGGTGCGTGCCGATCAGTTAGGCCAGGCCCGCATGCTGCTTGCTGCAAAAGGCGTGCAAGCCGCCGTGCCCGCCGGCTACGAATTGTTTGATAAAGATGAACCCTTGGGCACCAGTCAGTTTGTGCAGGACGTGCGTTTGAAGCGCAGCCTGGAAGGCGAGCTGGCACGCAGCATCATGGCACTCAAAGGTGTGGACATGGCGCGCGTGCATCTGGTGCTGCAGGAAAATTCGTCCTTCGTTGTCAGCAAGCGCGAACCCGCAAAAGCATCTGTGGTGTTGCAGGTGACACCGGGCTACAAGCTAAAACCGGAACAGGTGGGTGCCATCGTCAATCTGGTGGCCAACAGCGTGCCGCAATTGGCGCCAGGCGATATCAGTGTGGTGGATCAGCAGGGCGTGCTGCTGTCGCACGGATTGAATGACATGGGTGGCACGGCCCACGGCTTGGACATGGCCAACAGTTATCAGATCCAGGTGGCCAGCAATGTGGAAGAAGTTCTGGCGCCGATTCTGGGTGCAGGCAACTA
>DATLII010000703.1:0-3634 GCA_035539495.1 Dongiaceae bacterium | reverse complement strand
CATCCCTATTTTCAGCGGCGCATTACAGGGCCGGCTTTTCTTCAGCGTCTGTCGCAATGCGCTGGCTCTGACGCTCGCGTGACCTGCGATGTCGGGCAGCATCAGATGTGGGTAGCTCAATTCTACGCCTTTGATCATCCGCGCAAACACCTGAGCAGCGGAGGACTGGGGACAATGGGATTTGGGCTGCCGGCAGCAATCGGCGCGCAGCTGGCACTGGGGCCAGATACGTGCGTGATCAATGTCAGCGGCGACGGTTCCTTTCTGATGAACGTTCAGGAATTGGCTACATTGAAACGCTATCAATTGCCGGTGAAGATCATCATCCTCGACAACCAATGTTTGGGCATGGTGCGCCAGCAGCAGGAGCTGTTCTACGGAAATCGCGAGAGCGAAATTGATTTATCCGATAATCCCGATTTTGTGGCGCTGGCGGCGGCGTTTGGCATTGCAGGGCATCGCATTGATGAGCCTGGGCAGATTGATGAAGCCATTCGCCGTTGCCTGACATCTACTGGCCCTTACTTGTTGCACGTGCAGATTCATGTTGCTGACAATGTGTGGCCAATCGTGAAGCCCGGTTGTGGCAATGACCAGATGATCGAGGCTGGCGAAGTCTTGCAAGCGGGAGAAATCCGATGAGCCGGCAGATACAGTGCGTCGTGCACCATAGCCCGGAAGCGTTGGAGCGCGTGCTGCAGGTAGTCCGTATCCGTGGCTTCCGGTTGCTTCAGCTGGAAATGCAGCATCTGGGCGATGAGATGCACCTTAAGTTGTGGCTGGAGGGGGAGCGCTGTTTCGAGAATCTGCTGAAGCAATTGCAAAAGCTGGTGGGGATGCAGTCATGCTACTGACGCACGACTGCATCCTTAGTGTTAGTAGCGCTTGCCGCCGCTGACCATCACGTTGAGTTGCTGGACGATGTTGTTCATTTCGGTAACGGCTTGCATGGTCTGATCGGCGGCGGTGGAGGCATCTCCTGCGCGTTGCGACAGATTTTCCAGGTTTTCACCGATGCCTTTTGCCAGCGAGCTTTGTGCATCCGATGCCGACACAATTTGCCCATTCATATTGTCGATGATTGCAATGGAATCCACGATGGTGTTCAGCAGGCTGCCCACATGATTCACGTTTTCCACGCTGGTGCCGGCGAGATTCTCGCCTTTGCGAATGGCATCCACTGCGCGCTGCGACGCATCGGCAATGTGGGTAATGATCGAACCAATTTCCTGCGTAGCTGTTTGTGTGCGCTGCGCCAGTGTGCGCACTTCGTCAGCCACCACGGCAAAACCACGCCCTTGCTCGCCGGCGCGGGCAGCTTCGATCGCAGCGTTGAGTGCCAGCAGGTTGGTTTGCTCGGCAATGGTGCGAATCACTTCCACAATGGTGGTGATTTGGCGGGAACCTTCATCCAGGCGGGATACCACATCTGCCGCGTTGCCCATATGAGTGGCCAGTTCGCGATTCGATACCATCGCATCATTCACTGTTAGCTGACCTTGTTTGGCCAGCTTGTTGGCTTCCTGCGATGCAGCCGCTGCATTTTCCGCACTGCGCGCAACTTCCAGTGATGCTTTGGACAGCTGATCGGTTGCCGAAAGAACCGCGCTGGTGTCGTTGGATTGGAGCTGCATGTTCTGCCGGGTACGCTGCGCGGTATTGGTCAGCTGCGGCACCACCGCGGCCAGCTTTTGCACAGCATCATGAATGATGTTGGTCAGATTAATGCGCATCTGCGAGATGGCCGCCAGCATGCTGGACTGATCGCCGTGCTTAAGCGAAACCGTGGAATTCAGATTGCCGCTCGCCATAGTTTTGGCAATGTGCAACGCATCTTCCAGATCGCCACCCAACGATGCGGCGACAACCTTGCTGGTGAATTTGCTGTAAATGGTGACGATCACAGCCAATCCGAGCACGATCAGGACAACCAGGATTTTTGAAAAGGTCAACGAAGAATCAAGCGCGGTTCTGCTGCTTTTCAGCGACTCGGTCAACTGATTACTGACAGATTCTTGCTTCTCTTCCAGTACTTCAAATACCTCTTCAAATTTCTTTAAATCAGCGTCGGTGGCGGTTTTCTTGAAAGCCGCATCAACCAGGGTTTCCGATTGTTTGATGTAGGCTTCCAGCGCCGGCCTGAGATCGACAATCAATTTGTGGTTTTCGGCGGACAGTGGCAATTCGGAGTTTTCCTTCAGCAGACGAAGGAACCATTCGCCGTGTTCCTTGGTGTCTTGCCGGATTTGCTGCTCGTCTCCTTGGCCTGTGGCGCTGGCCAACATCGCTGCCAACGTATCTGCACGAATTCCGTCGTGCATCATGTCGCCTTCCACATGATTGCGGATAGCAACGCTCAGCGCGATGTTCTGATCAATTGCGCGTTCAAGTTTCCACTCAGAGAGCAGTGCAACCGTTCCTACCAGCAAAGCCGCAAATGGGCCGAGCATTCCAAGAATCAACAACCGCGTGCGAAATTTCATATCGACTCCGTTGATTAAATCGGCACTCCAGAGCCTGGTGCCTGTCGATGCTTCGTCAACGGGTAGCCGTAAAGCAGACAAGCATTGAATTGAGTGTAGACAAGGACTTTCAAGGAGATGCGTAAAACGCAGGCGATGAGGTGCGTGTTGATTTGCCGGTAGGGAAGGGGAGATCTAAAGAGGTCGAGAGTTTTCGTTATATCGTATTGATTTTGTTGCGCGGTGAGGAGGTTTTCTGCTCCTGATCCGTGACTGGATCAGGAGAAGTTCGAACAGATTCGCACCAAATTAGTGAGGAAAAAGCATGCTGAAAATAGATCAATATTTAATCTGATCGCGGTGTAGCCTTATCGATCCATCTTGCTGATCATCTGCCGCGCCAGCTCGCTCGACACCTGCGACACCGCATTCACTTCGAACGATTTGCTGCGCCCGGCCCAAGCCAGTTGCTGGGTTTCGGCGCTGTACACCGACGTAGTGAGAATCAGATTGGTCTGCGTATCGATGTAGGATGCGCGTGTCATGGTGAAGGAGTTATATCCGCCCCAAAAACCATGCATGGTCGGTGCGTAGTAGTAAGGCCCGGTCACATAGGTGGCCACGGATTCCGGCACGCGCTCCACCTCGAGATCCACGCTGGCCAGCGTCACCGCCACTACATGGTCCACCTTGGTCTTGCTGAGAAACTCGCCCACAGCTTCCTTCGTGGGCAGCTCTTCCCCAATCGCCTGGATGCTGGGGACGGCTTTGATGCCTTTGCTTTGCAATTCCTTCACGAATGTGGCTTCGAAAATAGTCCGGTTGGTGACGTTGGAGGTCACGGCCACCACTAGCACGGTTTGCATTTGCTTGCGACTGAAACCGTCCGCCTGCCAGACGTCGGTCATGCGGGTGGTGCCGCAGGCAGTGAGCAGAAGGCTGGTGACGATCAGCAGGGGTAACGCAATGCGGGCGTGTAATGACACGTGAAACTCCAGAAGTGAATCGATCGGAATGCGGCCACTCTAGCAGGCTTGGCACTGCGCCGCGATGTGGATTTACAGGTAACGCCCGGCGCTGGCAATCAGTACCACTAGCAAACCCAGCGTCAGATTCACCGCAATCAGCTTGCGGATCTGACCCAGGCGAGTGGCACCAGCGGGCCAGTCCTG
>DATLII010000702.1:0-4458 GCA_035539495.1 Dongiaceae bacterium | reverse complement strand
GCCGATGGTGATGCCGCGTTGTTTCAGCCGCTGTACGACGAGCTGATGTGGCACGATACGTATCAGCTGCTGGCGGATTATCGTTCCTATCTGGATGCCCAGGCGCAGGTGGAACAGGTATGGCGTGAACCGACGCGTTGGACCCGCATGTCGATTCTGAATGTGGCTCGGTCGGGAAAATTTTCGTCGGACCGCGCCGTCGTCGAATACTGCAACAGCATCTGGAAGACGACACCCGTACCGGTGGGAATGGAGCTTGCGGAGAGTGAGCGAGCGGAAATCCTGATGCCTGTCCGGTAATGAGGCGATCCGGCAAGCGGTTGCAGGGAGCGCGGTACTATGAGTAAGGCACCATGAGTACGGTACTTTGAGTACAGTATGATGGAAGTGCGATAGACGTTGGCGGGAACCTTTTTGCTCCAGCCGCGTAAGTAGAAATCACACCCGCAACTGTTGAGGCCTACCATGTCGACTGATAATGATGCTCCCTACGCAATCCAGCCCGGGCAACATTGGCCTCCTGGCGCATATCCTGACGACAATGGCGTGAATTTCTCCATCTTGGCGCGGGAAGCGGTGACAGCCGAATTGCTGCTATATGCCGACGGCGCCGAAGAACCGCTGCAATGCGTTGCGCTGGATTCCCGCCTGCATCGCACTTTCTTTTTCTGGCATGTGTATGTGGAAGGCGCGCGGCCCAATTTGCGTTATACCTGGCGCGTTGCCGAGCCCGATCAGGATCTGGCGAATGCGCCGGAACTGCTGGATCCCTGGGCGCGTGCAGTGGACAACCGTCACTGGAACCGAGCGCTGGCTGCGTCCGGTGAGGCGGGGCACCAGGTGTTGCGTGCCATTGTCACCGAGCGCGATGAACGTGATCCCGCGCTGCGCCCGATCCGATGTGATTTGAACGATGCCGTAATCTACGAAGTGCATGTGGGTGGATTTACGCGGCATCCATCCGCGGGCGTGAACAATCCCGGCACCTTCGCCGGCCTGATCGAAAAAATTCCTTATCTGCAGCAGCTCGGCGTCACCCATGTGGAATTGCTGCCGGTAATGGCATTCGATGAACAGGATGTGCCATTCAATGTGAACGACCAGGGGCTGCATAATTACTGGGGTTATAGCACCTGCGCCTATTTCGCGCCGCATCCAGGTTATTGCATCGATCCCGCCCGTGCTCCACAGGAGTTCACGGATTGCGTGCGGGCGCTGCATGAAGCCGGCATCGGCGTGCTGTTGGATGTCGTGTTCAACCACACGGCTGAAGGCGGCCGCGGTGGGCCCATCATCAATTTCAAGGCGCTGGCCAACGACGTTTTCTACCATACCGATCCCGACGATCGCAGTAATTATCGCGACTACACCGGCTGCGGCAATACTGTGAACTGTAACCATCCGTGGGTGACGAATTTTATCGTGCGCTGTTTGGAATATTGGGCGTCGAGCCTGGGCGTGGATGGCTTCCGCTTTGATCTTGCCAGCGTGTTCGCGCGTGACGCGGATGGCAATGTGATGGCGGAGCCGTTGCTGCCGTGGAGCATTGAACTGTCCCCCGTCCTGATCGGTCGACCGCTGATTGCAGAAGCCTGGGACGCCGCGGGCCTGTATCAGGTGGGTTCCTATCCTGGTATGCACTGGTCGGAATGGAATGGTCGTTATCGCGATCTGGTGCGGCGTTTCGTGCGCGGCGACCGTGGCCTGATTGGCGAATTGGCCACGCGGCTTACCGGTTCCAGCGATTTATACGGGCCTAGCCATCGCTTGCCCTCCAATGGCGTCAACTTCGTTACCTGCCATGACGGATTCACGTTGCACGATCTGGTGAGTTACAACGGCAAGCACAACGACGCCAACGGTGAGGAAAACCGTGACGGCACCAACGACAATTTGAGTTGGAATTGCGGAGCGGAAGGCGACACTGAGGATGCTGACGTGCTGGTATTGCGTCAGCGTCAGGCCCGCAATGCCTTCACGATTTTGCTGCTGAGTCAGGGCGTGCCCATGTTGCTGGCCGGCGACGAAGTGCTGCACAGCCAGAATGGCAACAACAACGCCTGGTGTCAGGATAATGAACTGAGTTGGTTTGATTGGACCCGCGTGGAATCCCAGGCTGATATGGTGCGCTTTGTGCGGGAGCTGATTGCCTTGCGTAAACGTCATCCCGCATTGCGTGCGCGCCGTTTTCTGACAGGCGAAGTGCAGCCCGAGACCGGTTTGCCCGATATCTGCTGGCATGGTTGCGAGCTGAATCAGCCACAATGGAACGATCCGGACGCGCAACTACTGGCATTTACGTTGGCGCCGTTGCAACCGGATGAACCGCCTCTGCATGCGGTGTTCAACATGGCTGATGCAGTTTGCGCTGCACCGTTGCCGGAGTGGCCTGGTTTGCGCTGGCACCGCGCGCTGGATACTGCGTGCGTCAGCCCTGATGACATCGTGCCGCCGTCCGAGCAAACACCGCTGGAATCCGATCATTACGAAGTGCAGCCGCGCAGCGTGCTGGTGCTGGAGGCGCGCTGAGCGGTATTTTCCCCCAAGGAACAGGAGGCCCCATGAGCAAATCGGTCATCGATGTGGAAAAGCAGCGACTGATGGAAGCGAAGCAACAGGGCACTCCGTGGAAAAAATGGGGGCCGTACCTGAGCGAACGGCAATGGGGTACGGTGCGGGAAGATTACAGCGATAGCGGCGATGCCTGGCAGTATTTCACGCATGATCAAGCGCGTATGCGCGCCTATCGCTGGGGCGAAGACGGGCTGGCGGGTATCAGTGATGATCACCAGGTGCTGTGTTTCGCGCTGGCGTTCTGGAACGGGCAGGATCCAATTCTGAAGGAACGTCTGTTCGGCCTGGCCAATAACGAAGGCAATCATGGCGAGGACGTGAAGGAATATTATTTTTACCTGGATTCCACGCCCACCCATTCCTACATGAAATACCTGTACAAGTATCCGCAGCGTGCCTTTCCCTACGATCAACTGGTATTGACCAACCGCGAACGCAGCAAACAGGAACCGGAATTTGAACTGCTGGATACCGGTGTGTTCGATGACAACCGCTATTTCGATATTTTCGTGGAATACGCCAAGGCGTCGCCGGAAGATATTCTGATCCGCATTGAAGTCTGCAATCGCGGGCCGCAAGCCGCGCCGCTGCAACTGCTGCCGACACTCTGGTTTCGCAATACCTGGTCATGGCCTGGCGGCGGTGCCAAGCCGGAGCTGAAAGCGTTCGCCAATGGTTCAGTGCCTACTGTGCACGCTCATCATACCGACCCGTTATTTCAGGAATCCCTGAGCGATTACTACCTGTATTGTGACGGCGACGCGAGTTTGCTGTTCACCGAAAATGAGACCAATCATGCCCGGCTGGCAGGTGGCACCAATGCATCGCCCTACGTGAAAGACGGGTTCGGTCGTTTTCTGATTAATGGTGACGAACAGGCCGTGAATCCCGCCCGCCAAGGCAGCAAAGCAGCGGCGCACTACGCAGTGCAGGTGGAGGCGGGCGCCAGCATCAGTCTGCGCCTGCGTCTCACCCGGCGCGCGCCAGTGGAATTGACCAAGCCCTTCGCCGATTTCGATGTGGTGTTTCGTCAGCGCCATGAAGACGCCGACGCATTTTACAGCTATCTCACGCCGCCGGCGGTGCATGAAAATCCGGATCGTACCAACGTATTGCGCCAGGCGTTGGCAGGCATGCTCTGGACCAAGCAGTATTTCTATTATGATCTCGACAAATGGCTGGAAGAACACGGCGCGTCGCCGCATCTGCCGTCGCATTTGCGTAAGCGTGTGCGCAACAGCGACTGGTTTCACATGTTCAACGACGACGTCATTTCGATGCCGGACAAATGGGAATATCCCTGGTATGCCGCCTGGGATCTGGCGTTCCATATTTTTCCGCTGGCGACGATCGATCCGGATTTCGCCAAACAGCAACTGGATCTGATGCTGCGAAATGACTATCTGCATCCGAATGGTCAATTGCCTGCGTACGAGTGGAATTTTGGCGACGTGAATCCACCGGTACATGCCTGGTCCACCATGCAATTGTATCTGCTGGACAAAGCGCGCAATGGCGGCAAAGGCGACATCGAATTTCTCAAATACGCCTTCTCCAAACTGCTGGTGAATTTCACCTGGTGGGTTAATCGCAAGGACCGCACGGGGGCCAATCTGTTCGAGGGCGGCTTCCTGGGCCTCGACAATATCGGTGTGTTCGACCGTTCCTCACCGCTTCCCACGGGTGGTTATCTGGATCAGGCCGACGGCACCGCTTGGATGGTGTTCTTCAGTCAACATATGTTGCGCATTGCGGTGGAGCTGGCATTGCACGAACCGCTGTATCAGGAATTTGTCGAGAAATTCTACCAGCACACCTTGTTCATCGCCGGCGCTATGGATCGGGTTGGCATCAACAAGGATGAAATGTGGGACGAGGAAGACG
>DATLII010000701.1:0-7356 GCA_035539495.1 Dongiaceae bacterium | reverse complement strand
GATCAGGTCAATTTGGGGCAGTCTTCCAATGACATATTTCCCACGGCGATGCATGTGGCAGTGGTGCAAAGTGTCCGCCGTCAATTGTTGCCGAGTCTGGTCGCGCTGCACGCGCAGCTGGTGGCGAAATCGGTGGCGTTTGCTTCCATTATCAAAATCGGCCGCACGCATTTGCAGGATGCCACACCGCTGACATTGGGCCAGGAATTTTCCGGTTATGCCGCGCAGCTGGAACAGGCACGCGCGGGTATCGAAGCGGTGTTGCCGTTGGCTTATCCGCTTGCGGTAGGTGGGACGGCGGTGGGAACCGGGTTGAATACTCATGCGGATTTCGGCGCCAAGGTGGCGGCAGATTTGGCAGCGACGTTGAATCTGCCTTTCAGCAGTGCCGACAACAAGTTTGCCGCGCTGGCGGCGCATGATGCGTTGGTGACCGTACACGGTACGCTGAAAACGCTGGCAGTGGCCTTGATGAAAATCGCGAATGATATTCGTTGGCTGGCATCCGGTCCCCGGTCTGGATTGGGTGAAATCAGCCTGCCGGAGAACGAACCGGGAAGTTCAATCATGCCGGGCAAGGTTAATCCCACGCAGTGTGAAGCGCTGACGATGTTGTGCTGTCAGGTGCTGGGGAATGATGTAGCGGTTTCTGTCGGTGGTGCGTCGGGGAATTTCGAATTGAACGTGTTCAAGCCGCTAATCCTGCACAACCTGATGCAGAGCATCCGTTTGTTGAGCGATGGCATGCACAGTTTTACTCACCATTGCGTGCACGGCATTGAACCCCGGCGCGAACGTATCGCGGAGCATCTGGAGAATTCGCTGATGCTGGTGACAGCGCTGGCGCCGTATATCGGTTACGACCGCGCTGCGAAAATTGCGCAGAAGGCGCATCAAGAAGGCCTCACGTTGCGTCAGGCAGCGTTGGCGCTGGGCGGGGTGACGGAGTCGCAGTTGGATGAGTGGCTGCGGCCGGAGGGGATGTTGGGGAATTAAGACGATATTGGGAGACCGGAACCCCGGCACGTTCGGTGTCGGGGCCCCTTAAAAAGGATTTCAGATTTTCAACAGTTTGCTCTGATAAACCACAGGCCCCGTCGGTAGTCCGGTGGGTGATCCTCCTTTGGGCTCAATGCTGATTGCAAGCGACCGGTTCTGCAGCAGAGCCTGGAATTGCGTGGCGCTGAGCCGAATCGTGATTTCCCCCTGACCAGTGGGCAAAATGCCGATCGATTGCGGTGTTCCCTGTTGCGGCAGCAACCATAATTCATAATCCTGGCGGGCATCCACGGCTGGCGCAGCAATGGCTTTCAGGCGCACCTGCGGCGATTCGGCGTCGGCATTTACCAACCAAAGCGGTTCTGCTTGTGGCGATTGCACCACCGCTAACCATTGCTCCTGCACGTTGATAGGCGTCGGCGCCTGCCACCACAACATCGCAGCGAATAATGCAGCGATAGCGGTGGCACCCAAACTCCAACCTTGCCATAGCCAGCGCCAACGACTGGTAACGTTTGCCTCGCGCTGATTCGGCAGCACTCGCTGTGAAAGCCGCTCCCAAACATGCGCTGGCGGCGTTACCGTGGGACTACGCTCCGCCAATAATTGCAATTGCCGCTCCCAAAACCAGACTTCCTGGCGGATACGCCAATGCTGCATCATCTCGCGTTCAAAACGGCGGCGGGCAGGGCCTTGCAGTACACCGAGAACATACTGTGCTGCCAGCGATTCGACACCGGCTTCATTAAGCGTCTTCATTGCTCCAGGCACCTCTTCAAACTGGTCAATCCGCGGCGCACCCAACTTTTTACGGTGCCCAGAGGCGCTTGCATGCTGCTGGCCAGTTGTTCATGGCTCAGCCCGTGGTAATACGCCTGCAGAATGGATTGTCGTTGCTGCGGGCTGATTTCATCCAGGCAACCTTGCAGCGCCAGAAAGGTGGTCTCGTCGTTGCTGTTATCCATGCTGCTTGGCTGCTGCTCGACCAGTGATTGCAAACTGTCATGATCCATCGACACTTCAAACCGGCGCCGACGCAACACATCCAGGGCCCGGTAGCGAGCCACCGTCAGCATCCAGCCGGCCGGTGTTCCCCGTTCTGCATGGTATTCGCCGGCATGGTGCCAGATGCGCACAAACGCATCCTGCAACACGTCTTCGGCCAGGTCACGGCGTTGCAACAGTTTCAAACACAAGCCGTAAATGCGTGGTGACATGGCGTCATAAAGCTGTCTGAACGCGACTTGATCGCCACAGGCCACGCGCCCCAGCAGCGTCACCAGCGTGGTTTCTTCCAACATGATGGGTTTCTCTCCATAAAGATTGTGAGCGGCATCCTGAATCAATACGCGCCAGTGAGCCGTTTGGATGCAGGGGGAAATTGTTATTTTTTCACTGCATCCATTTGCGTCCTCGCCAACGTAATCCCGCATGCCAGCCCGTTGCAAATCCTGATTCGACGTTGCTGGCATCCTGCGCCTACTGCCGGCGCAGTCCGTTTCCAACCCCTTACACGCAAGGAATCCGCGTCATGAACAAGCTAATGAAGAAAACTCGGTTTTTCCCGACAGCTGGCGTTTTGGTCGCTGCTGCATTGTCGCAATCGGTATGGGCGTCCAGTCACCGTGAGGCGCCCTATATCACCAATGTGCCCAAGGTGGACGGCACGGATTTTTATATGTTTCGCAGTTACGAAAGCGGCCGCGAGGACTATATCACCGTGATCGCCAACTACTTGCCGCTGCAAGATGCTTACGGCGGTCCCAATTATTTCGATCTGGATGGCAACGCGCTGTATGAAATTCACCTCGATAACAATGGAGACGCTAAAGAGGATCTGACGTTTCAATTCAATTTCAAAGACGTGGTTAACAATCTGAAAGTACCCGTGGGTGGCAAGATGACTTCGGTGCCGCTGAAAAACATTGGTGCCATCGGGCCGGCTCCGACGGATACAGCCAATGTCAGTGTACGTCAGACCTATGAGGTGGCGGTGGTACGCGGCGATCGCCGCAAGGGCGAACGGCACAATTTGTACAACGCAGGTACCCAGGACACCACTTTCTACAAGCCGCTGGACAATATCGGCTCTAAATCGATTCCCGATTATGCCAGCTATGCCGCGGCGCATGTTTTTGAGGTGGATATTCCCGGCTGCAAAGCCACTGGTCGCGTTTTTGCCGGTCAGCGCAAGGAAGGTTTTGCCGTCAATCTGGGCGAAATTTTCGATCTGGTGAACACCAATCCGCTGGGACCTGTGGATGGTGAAACCAACATTATTGCGGACGACAATATTACGTCGCTGGCGTTGGAACTACCGATCAGTTGCATTGCCTCTCAGCGTGATCCGGTTATCGGTGGCTGGACCACTGCCAGTCTGCGTCAAGCCAGCGTACTTAACCCAGAGCCGAATTTTGCCAAAGGAAAACCAGCAGTGATTCAGGGCGGCCCTTTCACACAAGTGTCGCGTTTGGGTATGCCGTTGGTGAACGAAGTGGTGATTGGACTGGTGGACAAGGATCGGTTCAACAGCAGCAAGCCGAAGGACGACGTGCAGTTTTTGCAGTATGTAACGCATCCGAGCTTGCCCGCGCTGCTGGAAATTCTGTTTGCGGACGCAGGTGCGCGTGCGCCTACTTTATTCCCGCGCACTGATCTGATTACGGCCTTCCTGACTGGCGTACCAGGATTGAATCAACCCAAAGCGGTAGTACCGTCTGAGATGTTGCGTCTTAACACATCGACACCGATCACCTCCGTGTCGGCGCAACAGAATCTAGGCGTATTGGCTGGCGATCTGGGTGGGTTCCCTAACGGTCGCCGTCCGGGTGATGACGTGGTCGATATCGAGCTGCGGGTGGCGATGGGTGCGCTGATCAGCGACAGCACGCTCGCCCCCAACAACAAAGCGCCGTTCACCGATGGTGCCACTGTCAGTGCCGCGGATTTCGACACGCAATTCCCTTATCTGAAAACACCTACAGCGGGCGCCACCGGAATGTAATGCCACGCGCATTCATCGAAGCAAGGAGGAAGTCATGAATCGATTCAAGATCGCGGCATTGGTGGTGACGACGCTGGCGTTGTGTGCTTGCGGTGGCGGCTCCAAAGGACATGGTAATCGAGGTGGACCTGATGCGCCTATGTCCGGTACACCATCGACAGAGGAATTCGGTGATCTGGTCACGCGCCTGATACGACAACAGGCTGACACGCTGGAACCCGAAGACATCAACCCTAATCGCTGGAGCTTTCAGGTCAATGAAAACGAAGCCGCTTTCAATCATCTTTTTTAGTTCGGGTGTGTTGTTGAGCGTCGCGATCACAGCAAGGGCGGAGCTTCCGCCCTTGCTGCCGGATCCTGCTCCCTCTCACGTAGTGTATCGGCTAAGTGCCGCGGATAAATTGCTGGCAGCATTGGCGCCCGCCGATGCTGGCGAGCATTCTAAAGTACAAAAACGGGCGCCCAACGACGAACAGGATGCTGTGCTGACGTCGATACGCAGTTTATTGCAGCTTGCGCGTGAAACCGGAGATCAGCGCCTGTTGGGGCAAGCCCTGTCCAGACTAGACGCCGATTTTCCGAACCCGACGGCAAATGCTGACATTAGTTTGCTGCGCGCCGATCTGTATCAAGCGTTACATCGCTTTCAGCCCGCTATTGCTGAGCTGCAACGGGTATTGCAGCGTCAGCCTGAAAATCCTCAGGCACTGTTGATGCTCGCGTCCTTGCAATTGGTGCGTGGTGATTACGAATCGGCACAGATTGCATGCAAACAATTATTAGGATTGGTACCGCCTTTGCTGAGCGGCAGTTGCGGCAGCATCGTGCTGGCTCGTCAAGGTGGACCACAGAAGGCCTACGAGCTGCTTGAGCGTCTGTACGAACAAACGTCTCCTTCAATTTCGGATAGCAATGTGTTGCATTATGCCCAAGTCAGCCTGGCAGAAATTGCCGACCAGCTGGGCAACACATCTGCGCGCGATTGGTGGTACCTGGCGTTGCAATCCCAGCCGCGTGATCTTTACACCCGCATCGGTGCTGCACGTAACGCACTTTATCGTGGTGACCCCAATGAAGTGATCCGGCTCAGCGAAGGCTTTGATGATGTCGATGCCCTCCAATTGCTGCGTGCACAAGCACTGCAGAATGTCGATCCTGCGGCGGCCGGCGCAGTGCGCGAGAAATTGGCACTGCGTGTTCAGCTTGCGCGTGAGCGTGGTGATACGCTACACGCCCGCGACCAGGCTGCCATCCTGCTGGATCTGTTGCAGCAACCGGCAGATGCGTTGGCGCTGGCGCAACAGAATTGGTCGTTACAGCGTGAACCGGAAGACACCTTGTTATTGTTGCGAGCGGCCATTGCCGCCGGGCGAGCGGATGTCGAAGTCGAAACCCGGCGCTGGTTGGCTCAGCGACACCAGTCCCATGCACGTTACCCGCAGCCATCCAGCGATGCCAGGGAGGGCACACTATGAAACGGTTCTGCTTTTTGCTTCTGCTGGTATTTACATGTAATGCCTGGGCTCACCAGACCAGCGACAGTTTTTTATATCTGGATACTGCAAATGGCACTGGGCGTCTCGACCTGGCCATCGCTGATCTGCATCGTATCGTAACGCTTGATGCCGACAACGATGGGCAGATTCGTTGGCAGGAAGTGCAGGAACAGGGCTCCCATATGCAGAGCTACGTTCAGCAACATTTGCAGGTCGATGCGGAGGCGGAACCTTGTTCACTGGAATGGCAGACGCCCGCGCTCACCTTGCACGGTGCCCGACATCACCTGGCTTTTCCTTTCAAAACACAGTGCGTTAGCCAATCCGGCTGGCAGCTACGCTATGATGTTTTGTTCGATCGTGACGCGCTGCACCGTGCTTTTGTGCGTTGGCAAAATGCGAACGACGGTGGGCTCGCTGTCTTATCGAAGGACTCGTCAACGTACACGCTGCCGGACACCAGCAATGCCTGGGACTTATTCCAGGATTATTTCCACCAAGGTGTGGCGCATCTGCTGATCGGTTATGACCACATTCTGTTTCTGATTGCACTACTGTTGCCCGTAGCGACTCGCTTGGTTGCACCCGGCGCAACGCTGCGTTCCGCGCTAATCGACACGTTAGGTATCGTCACTCTGTTCACGCTGGCGCACTCACTGACACTGGCATTGTCGGCGCTGGCAGTCGTGCAGTTACCAGCCACTCTCATCGAAGTGTTGATTGCATTATCGGTCAGCGGAGCAGGCGTTGTCGCACTGGTGCCAGCCTGGCATTCTTACCGACATCTGCTGGCGTTTGGTTTTGGGTTGGTGCATGGATTTGGTTTTGCCAACGTGCTGGCGGAGCTGGCGCCGTCGCTGACGCATCAGGTAATTTCACTGGCGGCATTTAATCTGGGCGTGGAGGCGGGGCAAGCGCTAGTGGTGGGAATGGTGTTGCCGCTGTTGTATTGGGGCCGTCATACGCTGCAGCGATTTTCGTGGAGCCTGCCTGGTGGGGCTTGGAGCATTGTCGCCTGCGGTCTGCTGTGGACATGGCAACGTTGGTAAGCAAAGCTGCGATTATTTCAATAGCCTGTTGATGCAGAAATAATAGAAAAACGAGGCGCGATCGACGAAAAGGTCGCGCCTCAATGCAACAGTTCCGACATCAGATACAGCGCCGCTTTCCCCATCGCGAACACCACACCCGACACAATCACTGATGCGCCGACCGCCACCACTAAACCCAGCAATGTCCAGATGCCGTCCCGCGTCATTATCCCCAACCCCATGAGCGAGATCGCCAGCGCCGGCAGAATATTACCCAGCGGGATCGGCAGAATCAGCACGCAGGCCATCAGCAGGCACACCAGCCCTATCAGATATTCCATCGGCGGCAATGTCATAACGGTCACACGCGGGCGCAGCAATTTTTCCGCCCGTTCCAGCCAGGGCGCCATGCGTTGAAACAGCGCTTGAAAATCCTGTCGCGCCATGGAGCGTTGGGTGATCAATTCCGGCAACCAGGGTTTACTGCCGATGGTGAGCTGGGCCGCCAGGAAAATCAGCGGCGCTCCTAACACGCCAGACAGCCCCGGCGGCGCTGGCAACACGTTGGGAAAGGCGAATACGAACAGCAAGGCCCCAATGGCGCGATCCCCCAGCGCAACCAACAGATCGGCGATGGAAAGCCGATCCCGGCTGGTGTCGTCAGCCATGGTGCGCAAAATGGCGGAGAGGGGGGGTCTGGGCTTGCTGTGGGGCATGTTGAAAATTCCGTTACTGCATTCAGATATCAAGCTTATATCGTTATCGCGATTACCAGACCACCAATGTCGGTAATTGTTAATTGTTAGGCAACAAAAAACCCCAACTG